>NZ_JBJGYP010000003.1:0-227359 GCF_054050055.1 Geodermatophilus sp. SYSU D00814 | reverse complement strand
CCCCCCCCCCCCCCCCCCCCCCCCCCCCCCCCCCCCCCCCCCCCCCCCCCCCCCCCCCCCCCCCCCCCCCCCCCCCCCCCCCCCCCCCCCCCCCCCCCCCCCCCCCCCCCCCCCCCCCCCCCCCCCGGGGGGTGGGCGGTCAGAAGGGGTAGGCGGGCAGGTCGCCGCGCACGGTGACCCACTGGGTCTCGGTGAACGCCTCGACGTTGGCCTGCGGGCCGCCGTGGCGCGAGCCGGTGCCGGAGGCGCCGACGCCGCCGAACGGGGCGACCGCCTCGTCGTTGACCGTCTGGTCGTTGACGTGCACCAGGCCGCTCGGGATGCGCTCGGCGAGCTGGAGACCGGCGGCGACGTCGCGGGTGAGGATCCCCAGGGACAGCCCGTACTCGGTGCCACTCGCCAGGTCCACGACCTCGTCGAGGCCCGAGAAGGGCGTGACCGGGGCGACCGGGCCGAAGATCTCCTCGGCGTAGGCGGGGTGGTCGACGGCGACGCCGCCGAGCACCGTCGGCCGGTAGAAGAGCCCCTCGTACGTGCCGCCGGTGCGCACCGTGGCGCCCCGCTCGACGCTGGCGGTGACCAGCCCGTGCACGCGGTCGCGCTGGCCGGCGTCGATGAGCGGGCCGAGCGCCACCTCCTCGCGGAACGGGTCGCCGACCGGCAGCTCCTCGACCTTCTCGGTGAGCACGGCGGTGTACTCCTCGGCGATCGACTCGTGCACGAGGTGCCGGCTGGTGGCCATGCAGATCTGCCCCTGGTGGGCGAAGGTGCCCCACGCGCCGACGCTCGCCGCGGCGGTGACGTCGACGTCGGGCAGCACGATCAGCGCGGAGTTGCCGCCGAGCTCCAGGTGCGCCCGCTTGAGGTGCTGCCCGGCCAGCGCCCCGACCGCGCGGCCGGCCCTCGTGGAGCCGGTGAAGGCGATGACCCGGGTCTGCGGGACGGTGACCAGCGCCTCGCCGACGTCGGCGCCGCCGGGCAGCACCTGCAGCACCCCGGCCGGCAGACCCGCCTCCTCGAAGACCCGGGCGAACAGCGCGCCGCCGGAGATCGCGGTGCGCGGGTCGGGCTTCAGGACGACGGCGTTGCCGAGCGCGAGCGCCGGGGCGACGGCGCGGATGGCGAGGATGGTGGGCACGTTGAACGGCGCGATGACGCCGACGACGCCGGCCGGCAGGCGGCGGGCGAACGACAGCCGCGGGGCGCCGGTGCGCAGCACCTCGCCGTAGGGCAGGCCCGGCAGCGCGGAGGCCTCGTAGCACTCCTGCGCGCTGGTGTGGACCTGGAAGTCGCCGAACGGCTGGATCGCGCCGGACTCCCGGGCCAGCCAGCCCGTGATCTCGTCGGCGTGCTCCTCGAGCACCTGACCGGCGCGGCGCAGGACGCGGGCCCGCTCCTCGAACGGCGCGGCGGCCCACGCCCGCTGCGCCCGGGCCCCCCGCTCCGCCGCGGCGGCGACGTCCTCGGGGATCGCCCGCCCGACCGGCGCGATGACGTCGCCGGTGGCCGGCTCCACCGCGTCGTAGGTGCCGCCGGAGCCGTCGGTCCACGCGCCGGTCCAGACCCTGCCCTGCCACGCGCCGTCGTCCAGGAGTGCCACGTCGGTCCTCTCGCTCGGGTCGTTGCCGTCCCGATCCTCACCGAGGTGTCGTGGCGCCGCTCCGCAAGCCCTCTGGCGGCGCCCCGGACCGCGAGATCGGCGGTCTCGTGGCCATCAGCCGGTGATCGCCACGAGACCGCCGATCTCGGTGCCGGCACTCAGCCGGCGCGCAGCTCCGCCAGCACGGTCGCGGCGACCGTGAACGCGTGGTTGGCGGCCGGCACTCCGGCGTAGACGGCGGCGTGCTGCAGCACCTCCGCGATCTCGGCCTCGCTGAGCCCGTTGCGCACCGCGGCGCGCACGTGCAGCGCGAACTCGTCCCAGTGCCGCAGCGCGACGCAGATCGACAGCGTCGCGATGCTGCGCTCCCGCCGCGCCAGGCCGGGCCGCTGCCACACGTCGCCCCACGCCGTCCGCGTGATGAAGTCCTGGAAGTCCGCGGTGAACGGCGTCGTGCCGGCCACCGCCCGGTCCACCCACGCGTCGCCGAGCACCTCGCGCCGGGTCCGCATGCCCGCCTCGCGGCGGGTGTCGTCGGAGTCGAGGGGCGCCTCGCTCACGCGTGCCGCCCCGCCGCGTCCAGGTGGGCCAGCAGCGCCCCGGTGACCTCCAGCGGCTGCTCCAGGTTGGGCAGGTGTGCGCCGGGATCGACGGTGAGCAGCGTCGAGCCGGCGATCCCGTCGGCGATCGCCTGCTGGTGCGGCGGCGGCAGCGCCGGGTCCTGCGCACCGGACACCACCAGCGTCGGCGCAGTGACCCGGGCGAGGTCGCCGCGGCCGTCGAAGGTGCCGACCGCCTCGCAGCACGCGGCGTACCCCTCGTCGTCGGCCCCGGCGATCATCGCCTCCAGCCGCGCCACCAGGTCGGGGTGCTGCGCGGCGTACGCCGGGGTGAGCCACCGGCCGACGATCGCCGGCGCCAGCGGCGCGGTGCCCCCCGCGCGGGCCTGCACCGCCCGGTCGAGGAACCCCTGCGGATCGGGCGCGGCCGAGGTGCACAGCAGCGCCAGCCGGTCCACCCGCGCCGGCTCGCGCGCGGCCAGCCGCAGCGCCGTCATCCCGCCCAGCGACAGCCCGGCCACGTGCGCCCGCCGCACCCCGAGCCGGTCCAGCAACGCCAGCACGTCGTCGACCAGGTCGTCGACGGTGCAGGGCCCGGGCGGCGCCGGGGACTCCCCGTGCCCGCGGGCGTCGTAGGTGACCACCCGGTAGCGCTCGGCCAGCGCCGGCACCTGCGGGTCCCACATCCCGCGGGTGGCGCCCAGGGAGTTGGACAGGACGACGACCGGCGCGTCGGCCGGCCCGTCCACGGTGTAGCTGACCTCGACCGCGCTCACGGCGCCCCTTCCACCAGCCTCTCGTGCTCGGCCAGCGCCGCGTCCACCTGCGCGCCGGCCTCCCCCACGTCCGGTGCGGCCGCGGCGAGCACCGCGGCGGCGTCGACGTCCTCGCGCGCGGCGACCAGCTCGGCCGGCGGCCGTCCCCGCTCCCGCGCCTCCCGGGCCACCGCGGCGGCCGCGTCGTGCGCGGCGCCCCGGCCCAGCGACGGCGCCAGCGCCTCGGCCAGCGCACCGGCCAGCGCCCCCTCGCCGGCCGCGGCCACGGTCGCCGCCATCCGCGCGACGTCGGGGCGCAGTCCCTGCAGGCTCTCGGCCAGCCAGGACGCCGCCGACCCCACCGCGACCAGCAGGTCGGTGAGTGTGGGCCACTCGGCGTGCCAGGCGCCGGCCGCGCGCTCGTGCTCCTGCTCCATCGCGCCGAGCAGCGTGGCCACCAGCCCCGGCGCCCGCCGCGCGCACGCCCGCGCCGAGATCGCCGCCACCGGGTTGCGCTTGTGCGGCATCGCCGACGACCCGCCGCGCCCCTCCCCCGCCTCGGCGACCTCCGCCACCTCCGACTGCGCCAGCAGCACCACGTCGACGGCGACGGTCGCGACCACCCCGGCGGTCGCGCCCAGCGCCCCGGCGAGGTCGGCCACCGGCAGCCGCACCGTGGCCCAGGGCACGGCGGTCGCCACCAGCCCGAGCTCCGCGGCGAGCGCCGCCCGCACCGCGACCCCGGCCCCCGACGACGCCGCCAGCGTGCCCACCGCCCCGCCGTACTGCACCGGCAGCGTGGCCACCACCTCGGCCAGCCGCAGCCGCGCGCCGTCGAGCCCGGCCAGCCACGTCGCCGCCTTCAGCCCGAACGTCGTCGGCAGCGCCTGCTGCATCAGCGTCCGGCCCACGACCAGGTCGTCGCGGTGCTCCCGCGCCAGGGTCGCGCACCGGTCCGCGGCGGCGGCCAGGTCGGCGTCGAGCGCGGCGACCGCCGCGCGGGCCAGCAGCACCAGCGCGGTGTCGACGACGTCCTGGCTGGTGGCCCCCACGTGCACCGCGACGGCGTCGCGCTCCCCCACCGCGTCCTGCAGCGCGCGCACCAGCGGCGGCACCGGGTTCCCCGCGTCGGCCGCGCGGGCGACGACACCGGCGAGGTCCAGCCGCGACGGGTCGGCGCACACCGCCGCCACCGTGTCGGCCGCGGTCGCCGGCACCAGGCCCACCGACGCCGCGGCCCGGGCCAGCGCCGCCTCCACCCGCAGCAGGGCGCGGATCCAGGCGTCGTCGGAGACGGCCGCCGCCGCACCGCCGCGGGCGAAGGTGCCGGCGAACAGACCCGTCACGTCGTCCTCCCCACCGCCGGCGCGCCGCGCTCAGACGGCGAAGAAGACCGTCTCGCGGTCCCCCTGCAGGTGCACGTCGAAGCGGTAGCCGTCGCCGGTGGGCGTCGCCAGCAGCGTGGCGCGGCGGTCCTCGGGCAGCGCCCGCAGGACGGGGTCGGCGGCGTTGGCCTCCGCCTCGTCGGCGAAGTAGACGCGGGTGACGACGCGGTCGAGCAGGCCGCGGGCGAACAGCGAGACGTCGACGTGCGGCGCCTGCAGTCCGCCCTCGCCGTCGGGCACGCGGCCGGGCTTGAGGGTGCAGACGGCGAACTCGCCGTCGGGCACCGTCTGCGCCCGCCCGAACCCGCGGAAGCCCGGGAACGCGACGGCGCCGCGCGGGTCGTCGGGGTGGTCGAAGCGGCCGTCGGGGTCGGCCTGCCACGTCTCGACCAGCGCGTCGGGGACGACCGCGCCCTCGCCGTCGAACACCGTGCCGCGGATCCAGATCGCGCCGGGGGTGCCGGCCGGGACGACGTACTCCCCGCCCTCCCAGGTCAGCCCGATCGCCAGGTACGGCCCGACGGTGGCGCTCGGGGTCAGCGGCAGCCGGGCGCTCACGCGACGTCCCCGTCGTCCTCGGTCTCGAACGGCGTCTGCTCGGCGCCGCGCAGCACGATGTCCCACTCGAACGCCAGCGCCCAGGACTCGACGGTGCGGGTGTGGTCGTACCGGCTGACCGCCGCCGACCGCGCGGCCTCGGGGATCGCGTTGTAGATCGGGTCCTGGAAGAACAGCGGGTCGTCGGGGAAGTACATCTGCGTGACCAGGCGCTGGGGAAAGGCCCGGCCGAACAGCGAGAAGTGGATGTGCGCCGGCCGCCAGGCGTTGTCGTGGTTGCGCCACGGGTAGGCGCCGGGTTTGACGGTGAGGAACTCGTAGCGGCCCCCGGCGTCGGTCAGCACCCGGCCCAGGCCGTCGAAGTGCGGGTCCAGCGGCGCCGGCCAGGTGTCGACGACGTGCCGGTAGCGGCCCGCCGCGTTGGCCTGCCAGACCTCCACCAGCGTGTGCGGCACCGGCCGGCCGTCGCTGTCGAGCACGCGCCCGTGGACGACGATGCGCTGCCCCACGGCCTCCCCGCCGGCCCGCCGGGTGAGGTCGGCGTCCTCGCGGCGCACGCGGTCCTCGCCGAGCAGCGGGCCGGTCACCTCGGTGAGCCGGTGCGGCAGGTCGACCGGGGTCCGCAGCGGCGCGCGCACCGCGGTGCTGCGGTAGCCGGCGAAGCCGACGGGGGTGCGCGCGGCGGGGTCCTCGCGCAGGTAGCGGGGCAGGTGCAGCCCCGCCGGAGCCGTCGCGGGGGTGGTGCGGGTCATACCGGCAACGTACGGCCGGGCCGGACGGCTCCCAAGCGCTCCTCTCCGCTGGGCGGAAGGCGGCGGGCTCAGGTCCCGGCCGCGGCGCCGGAGAGCTCCGCGAGGTGCGCGTGCACCAGCGTCACGGCCAGCGCGCCCTCCCCCACCGCCGAGGCCACCCGCTTGACCGATCCCTGGCGCACGTCGCCGGCCGCGAACACCCCCGGCGTGCTGGTCTCCAGCAGCGCGGGCGGACGGTCCAGCGGCCACGCCGGGGCGGCGTCGTCGTCGGCGAGGGAGGAACCGGTGAGCAGGAAGCCCCAGCGGTTGCGGGCCAGCGTCCCGGCCAGCCAGTCGGTGCGCGGCTCGCTGCCGATCATCACGAACAGCATCCCCGCCTCCTCGGTCTCCGCGCCGGTGTCGAGGTCGCGCAGCACGACGGTCTCCAGGACGTCGGTGCCGCTCCCGCCGACCACCTGGGCGCGGTACCGGATCTCGACCCGCGGCAGCGCGACCAGCTCCCGGATGAGGTAGTCCGACATCGTCTCGGTCAGCGACGCGCGGCGGACCAGCAGGGTCACCTTCTCCGCGTAGCGCGAGAGGTAGACCGCGGCCTGCCCGGCCGAGTTCCCGCCGCCGACGACGAACACGTGCCGGCCGGCCATCGCCGGTGCCTCGCTGACCGCCGCGCCGTAGAAGACGCCGCGGCCGGTGAAGGCCTCCAGCTCCGGCACGCCGAGCCGCCGCCAGGCGGCGCCGGTGGCCACCACGACCGTCCGCGCCTGCACGACCGAGCCGTCGTTGAGGGTGATCCGGTGCAGGCCGTTCTCGGTGGTCAGCGCCGTGGCGGTGCGCATGAAGGAGAACGTGGTGCCGAACGCCCACGCCTGCAGGTAGGCGGAGAACGCCAGCCGGCTGCCGCTGACGCCGGTGGGGAACCCGAGGTAGTTGCGGATCAGCGAGCTGGTGCCGGCCTGCCCGCCGACCGCCTCGCACTCCAGGTGCAGGGTGTCGAGACCCTCGGACGCGGCGTAGACGCTGGCGCCCAGCCCGGCCGGCCCGGCACCGACGATGGCGACGTCGTGGACGGCGGTGGTGTCCAGCGGGTCGAACAGGCCGAACGCCTCGGCCACCTCCAGGTCGGTCGGGGCCTCGAGGACGGTGTGCTCCGGCCGGAAGCGGACGACGACCACCGGCAGCCGGGGCTGCTGGAGCTCCAGGTCGGCGAGCATCGCGCGACCCTCGGGCGAGCCGGCCTCGTAGACGCCGATCGGGATGCGGTTGCGGGTCATCTGGTCGCGCAGGTGCTGCGCGTGCGGGTCCCACCGGTCCCCGATGATCCGCACCGCCTCGAACCCGCCGCCCCGCCGCGAGGACCACTCGTCGAGGATCTCGGTGACCGAGCGGTGGAACTCCTCGTCGGCGCGGCCCTGCGGGGCGTACACCCAGCGGTCGAGCTGGCCCACGGTGATCGCCTCGAAGATGGGCCGGGCGGTCTCGAAGGCCCCCCAGCGCACCAGCGCCACCGCCACCGCGCCGGGGTACCGGCCGTGGCAGGCCCGCAGCACCTCCAGGCCGTCGGGGTCGGCCTCGCCCAGCCCGCCGAGCAGCACCGCCACGGGCGGGTCGCCGGCGGCGGTCAGCGCCGCCTCCACCTCGGCCGGGTCGTCGCCGGCGAGGACCCGGTAGTCGCTGCCGTAGCGGCGCTCCAGCTCCCGGGTGGTGGCCGTGCGGACGCCGCCGTCGCGGGCGACGACGACCAGCGCGGCGCCGGGCTCGTGGCCGGTCACGACGTCGCCCCGCGGGGACCGGGGGGAAGGGGTTGTCTCAGGGCACGGTGCACGAGGGTCTCCGAGTGCGCGCGTCCCCCGTGCGGTCGTCGGGCGCCGTCATGCAACCACCGTGGCAGGGGCGCTGTCACCGGGATACGGGACGTCTCGGCCGTGCCCGGGCCCCGCGCCCCAGGCCATAGACTCGCCGCGTCGGCGACCCGGACCGTCCGGGCGCCGGGCGACCGGGCGGGAGGTGCCCGTGACCGCAGCGGCGGACGTCCCCGGCGCCGCTCCGCCCGCCATCGCGACCCCCGACCGGCGGCTGCGGGTCTTCGTGTCCTCCACGCTCGAGGAGCTCGCCCCCGAGCGGCGCGCCGTCCGCGACGCCATCGCCCGCCTGCGGCTGACCCCGGTGATGTTCGAGCTCGGCGCGCGGCCGCACCCGCCCCGCGACCTGTACCGCGCCTACCTCGAGCAGAGCGAGGTGTTCGTCGGCGTCTACGGCGACAGGTACGGCTGGGTGGGCCCGGGCATGACCGTCTCGGGGCTGGAGGACGAGCTCGACCTGTCCGCGGGCATGCCGCGGCTGCTCTACGTCCGCACGCCGGCGCCCGACCGCGACCCGCGGCTGCGCGCGCTGCTCGAGCGGGTGCAGTCCGAGGGCGGCGTCTCCACCACCCCCTACCGCGACCCCGCCGAGCTCGCCGACCGGGTGGCCGACGACCTCGCGGTGCTGCTCAGCGAGCGCTTCGGCCGGCCGGTGGGCGCCCCGTCCGGGCTGGCGGCCGGCTGGCTGCCCACACCGCCCACGCCGATGGTCGACCGCGCCGCCGAGCTGGCCACCGTCACCGGCCTGCTGCGCGACGACGAGGTGCGGCTGGTGGCGCTCACCGGCCCGGGCGGCATCGGCAAGACCCGGCTGGCGCTGGCCGCGGCCGCCGCGGTCGAGGACGAGCGGGAGGGCGTCTGGTTCGTCGACCTCTCCGCCGTCCGGGACCCCGCCGACGTCCCCGGGGCCGTGGCCGAGGCGGTCGGGGTGTCGGCCGAGGGCAGCCGCCCGCTGCTCGAGCTGGTGGCCGACCGGCTGGCCGGCCGCTCCGCGCTGCTCGTCGTCGACAACCTCGAGCAGGTGACCGCGGCCGCCCCGCACCTGGCCACGCTGCTCGCCCGCTGCCCGGCCACGCAGCTGCTGGTCACCAGCCGCACCGTGCTGCGGCTGCGCGGTGAGCACGACGTGCCGATCGAGCCGCTCGGGACACCGGCCCGGGGCGCCGGGGACGCCGCCGCGGTGCGCGACGTCCCCGCCGTCGAGCTGTTCGTGGCCCGCGCCCGGCAGGCCGACCCCTCCTTCACCCTCACCGACGCCACGGCCGGGCCGGTCGCCGAGCTCGTCCGCCGCCTCGACGGGCTGCCGCTGGCGGTGGAGCTGGCCGCCGCGCGGGTGCGCACGCTCCCCCCGCGGCTGCTGCTGGCCCGCCTCGACCGCGCCCTGGACCTCGGCGACCTCGACGTCGACGTCCCCGACCGGCAGCGCACCCTGCGGGCCACGATCGCCTGGAGCCACGACCTGCTCGACGAGCGCGGCCGGGCGCTGCTGGCGCGGCTGTCGGTGTGCGCGGACGGCTGCACGCTCGACACCGCCGAGGCGGTGGGCGGCGACCTCGACGTCGTCGAGACGCTGTCGGACCTGGTCGGGCACAGCCTGGTGACCCCCACCGACACCGGCGACGGCGAGCCGCGGTTCCGCATGCTCGAGCTGGTGCGCGCCTACGCCGCCGAGCGGCTGCGCGAGCGGGGCGAGGAGGAGGCCACCCGCGTCCGGTGGGCGCAGCACCTGGCCGCGATGGGCGCCGACGCCGCCGCCGGGCTGGCCGGCCCGGCGGCGCAGCTGTGGCGCGCCCGGCTCGACGCCGAGACCGCGGACCTGCGGGCCGCGGTGCGCTGGGCGGTGGCCACCGACCGGGCCGAGCTCGCCGTGCGGCTGACCGCGCCGCTGACCCGCTGGTGGTGGGCGCGCGGGATGCTGCCGGACATGGCCGGCCTGGCCGAGCAGACCGCGGCGCTGCCCTCGGCCGCGGCCCTGCCCCCCGACCTCGCCGGGCGGCTGACCTGGTCGCGGGCCGCGATGCGGATCGCCCTGGGCTCCCCGGACACCGCGGCGCCGCTGGTCGACGGCGTGGTCGAGGACGCCCGGGCCCGCGACGACGCCTGGCTGCTCGGCCACGCGCTCGGCGCGCGGGCGATGACGCTGCCGCCCGGCGACCCCCGCGTCGTCCCGCTGCTCGACGAGGGCCTCGACCACCTGCGCCGCAGCGGCGACGGCTGGTCGGTGGCCTTCAGCGCGATGTTGCGCGGCGCGGTGGCGCTGGCCGGCGGTGACCTGCCCGCGGCCGAGCGCGTCGCCACGGAGGCGCTCGGCCTGGCCCGCGCCGCCGCCGACGACCAGCTCGCCGCGCTGCTGACCGACACCCTCGCGCTGGCCGCGCTGATGGGCGGGGACCTGGCGCGGGCGCGGGCCCGGCTGGACGAGGCCGCGGCCCTGCACCGCCGCACCCGGGACCTGGAGGGGCTGGCCTCCTGCCTGGAGGTGCTCGCCGGGCTGGCCCTCGCGCAGGGCCGGACCGCGGCCGCCGCCCGGCTGGTCGGCGCGGCCGAGGCCGCGCGCGCCGGGCTCGGGGTGGCGCGGTGGACCCCGCACCAGGCGCTGGCCGACCGGCTCCGCGAGGCGCTGCGCGGCGTGCTGGGTCCCGACGAGGAGGCGCGCGAGCGTGCCGCCGGCGCGGCGCTCGGCCCGTGGGCGGCGCTGGACGCGGAGCTCGCGTCCGCCTGATCCAGTCGAAGGACCCCACTGCCCTCCACCGCTCGCAGGCTCGCGGCGGGCCCCTGCAGCGGGGCCGTTCCAGCACGTCAGAGGACGGCTGCCTCGCGGTACTGGGGTAGCGGCCCGGTGCCGGGGTAGGCCACGGTGAACCGGCCGAACGCGGCGTCGCTGCCGGGGAACGGGGCGGCCGGCACGCCGTCGACGGCCCCGAGCGGCCGGCCCGCCGGCAGCGTGCTGCGGTACCCGACGGCGCGGAAGGCCGTCAGCGCCGAGGAGGACAGCTCCAGCCGGCGCAGCCACTCGGCCAGCGGGTGCTCGCCCAGCACGAGCTCGGCCCCGCCGGGTCCCGGGTGTGCCTGCCACCGGGCGGCCACCGGGATGGTGGTCTCCAGCAGCCGCCCGTCCCGCACCGACCACAGCGTCCGCGACGGGCTGCCGCGCAGCGCCGGGCCGCGGGTCCGCACGGTGTGGGTGAGCACCTCGGCGCCGGCCTCCGACAGCCGGACGCGCTGCAGCGCGGGGGCGTCGAGGAAGGCCATGTCGCCGAGCCACTTGGGCAGCCCCCACGCCCCGCGGCCGAGGTCGCGCGCCTCCCGGGAGGTGACCGGCAGTTGCAGCACGAAGCCCCCGGTCGCCGGCCGGGCCCCGCCCCGTGCGGCCGGCCCGGCGAGGACGCCGGCGGTCACCCCGACCTCGCCGTAGGGCGCCACCGTGTGGGTCGCGCCGTCGGCGCCGGTCCAGGTGACCGTGCGGTAGCGGTAGGCGTGCACCGCCACCGGCGTGCGGCCGCCGGGCAGCGGGATCGGCCGCAGCAGCGGCCGGCCGCCCCGCCGCGGCAGCAGCGCGGCGACCGCCTCCGCCGAGGCGAGGTGGTAGGAGCTGGCCACCGCGGTGTCGTGGTAGGTCAGTGGCAGCCGGACGGACTCGGTCATGCCCACCTCCCGGGCGTCGCGCCCAGCACACCGGTCCGCCGGTGGGAGCGGCAAGGCCCCGGTCCCGGGGCTTCCGCTGGGTGGGAGACTGCGCGCGTGGCAGGGGGTTCGGCGGAGCGCGGCCGGTCGGTGACCTCCCGCGCGCTCGCGATCCTCGACGCCTTCGACGCCTCGGCCCCCCGGCTGTCGCTCAGCGAGATCGCCGAGCGGTCGGGCACCCCGCTGACGACGACGCACCGGCTGCTCGCCGAGCTCACCGGCTGGGGCGCGCTGTCCCGCCGCGCCGACGGCCGCTACGAGATCGGCCGCAAGCTGTGGGACCTCGGCCTGCTGGCCCCCGTCTCCCTCGAGCTGCGGCAGGTGGCCGCGCCCTTCCTGCTCGACGTGCACACCGCCACCCGCGACACCGTGCACCTCGCCGTCCGCGACGGGACGAGCGCGCTCTACGTCGAGCGCATCTCCGGCCGCGAGTCGGTGCCGGTGGTCAGCCAGGTCGGCAGCCGGCTGCCGCTGCACGCCACCGGCGTGGGCAAGGTGCTGCTCGCCGCCGCCCCCGACGACGTCGTCGCCGAGGCCCTGGCCGCGCCCGTGCGAGCCACTCGGCACACCGTCGTCGACCCCGGGCGGCTGCGTCGCGAGCTCGGCGAGGTCCGCCGGCGCGGCTGGGCGCGCACCGCCGAGGAGATGTCGCTGGGCACGCTGTCGGTGGCCGTGCCGGTGCGGGTGGAGCGGGCCGGGAGCACCGTCGTCGCCGCGGCGCTGGGCATCGTCGTCCCCAGCCACCGGCGCGACCTGCCGCGGCTGGTGCCGGTGCTGGAGGTGGCCGCGCGGGGCATCGGGCGGGCGTTGGCCCGCACCGCGCCCTTCCGCTGACCGGTAGGACGCGGTGTCGCCGGGGGCGTCGCCCGGGTCACACTCGCCGGCATGCGCACCCAGGTGGGGATCATCGGCGCCGGCCCGGCCGGCCTGCTGCTGTCGCGGCTGCTGGCGCTGCAGGGCGTCGACTCGGTGGTGCTGGAGAACCGCTCGCGGGCCTACGTCGAGGCCCGCATCCGCGCCGGCATCCTCGAGCAGAACACCGTCGACGTGCTCACCGAGGCGGGGCTCGGCGACCGGCTGCACCGCGAGGGCCTCGAGCACCGCGGCATCCACCTGCAGTACCCGGGCACCCGCGCCACGCTGGACTTCCTCGCGCTGTGCGGCCGCCGGGTCTGGGTCTACGGGCAGACCGAGGTGGTCAAGGACCTGGTCGCCGCCCAGCTCGCCGGCGGCCCGCCGCTGCACTTCGAGGTCTCCGACGTGGCGATCGAGGACGTCGACACCGACAGCCCGCGGATCCGGTTCACCGACGCCGACGGGGTCGCGCAGGTGCTCGAGTGCGACGTCGTGGCCGGCACCGACGGCTTCCACGGCCCGTCGCGCGCCGTCGTCGCGGCGGGCACTGCGCAGCGGCTGTGGGAGCGCACCTACCCCTACGCCTGGCTCGGGATCCTGGCCGACGCCGCCCCGGCCACCGACGAGCTGATCTACGCCTGGCACCCCGAGGGGTTCGCGCTGTACTCGATGCGCTCGCCGTCGGTGTCGCGGCTGTACCTGCAGGTGGACCCGTCGGAGCGGATCGAGGACTGGTCCGATGACCGCATCTGGTCGGGCCTGGCCACCCGGTTCGCGCACGAGGGCTGGGAGATCAGCACCGGCCCGGTGCTGGAGAAGTCGATCCTGCCCATGCGCTCGTTCGTCAGCACGCCGATGCGCCGCGGCCGGCTGTTCCTCGCCGGCGACGCCGCGCACATCGTGCCGCCCACCGGCGCCAAGGGCCTCAACCTCGCCGTCGCCGACGTCGTCCTGCTCTCCCGCGCGCTGGTGCGGCTGCTGCAGGAGAAGGAGACCGACCTCGCCGACGCCTACTCCGACACGGCGCTGCGGCGGGTCTGGCGGGCCACCCACTTCTCCTGGTGGATGACCTCGATGCTGCACACCACCGGCGACCCGTTCGACGCCGAGCTGCAGCTGTCCCAGCTGCGCCGGGTGTGCTCGTCGGAGGCCGCCGCCCGCGAGCTGGCCGAGAACTACACCGGCCTGCCGCTGTAGTCCTGGGGCGACCGCACCCGCTCAGTCGTCGGGCAGCAGCCCGGCGACGGCGTCGGCGGTGCCCGGCGCCAGCGGCAGGTGCGGCAGCACCCCGGTGACCTCCCCGGGCTCGAGCCCCTGCTCGAGCAGGACCGCCACCAGCCGGCCGGCACCGTCCGGCGGCACCGGCGTGGGCAGCCCGGACTCCCGGACGGCGGCCAGCGCGAGGAACAGCGCGCCCGACAGGTCCTCGTCGGGCTCCCGCGGCGGCGAGGGCTCCGCCGCCGCCCGCGCGGTGGCCTCGGCCGCGCGCACCAGCGACAGCGGCAGCCCCTCGGACTCCACCTCCAGCAGCGGCGCGCGGCCCAGCGCGGCCAGCACGAGGTGCTCGGCCTCGGTGCGCAGCGGCTCCTCCCACTCGCCGGCCCGCAGGACGTCGGCCGGGTCGGCGTCGCCGGGGTCCTCCCCCAGCTCGTCGAGCAGCTCGGCCCACTGGACCGGCCGGGTGCGGCGGGCGCGGTCGGCGGCGAGCACGCACGTCTCGTGCACGAACGGCTCGATCACCTCCCGGTCGAACCGGTCGGCGAACACCACACCGTCGGCGTCGACGGCGTTGAGCGCGTCCTGGAAGCTGCCGGGGCGGGCGTCGCCGAGCTCGATGCGGCCGTCCTCCTCCCCCGACAGCGGCTGGCCGTGCGCGGCGCGGTCGCCGATCGTCGAGCCGGTGGCCACCAGCCGGCCGCGCAGCCGCAGGTGGTGCGGCCGGTCGGACAGGCCCACGCTCCACGCGCACGCCTCGGCGATCAGCGCTGCCCGGCGCTCGCGGAGCACCTCGCGGCCGAGCAGGCCGAACCAGTCGGGTTCGTACGTCGTGCCGGGGAACACCCCACCGTTTCTACCCGGCCGTCCGCGCGCGCGGCCCGCGGACGAGGTCGGCCAGGGTGGCGCGGGTCCCCCGCCTCCGCAGCGAGGTCAGCGTGGCGGTGAAGGCGGCGGCCACCCGTGGGTCCTCGGCCAGGTCACCGAAGACGTCGGTCTCGCGGAGGAAGGCCAGCGGGTCGGCGTCGCGGACCCGGGCGAGCAGCGCGTCGCGCCGCGGGTCGCGGAGCTCCAGGGGCCGGCCGGCGTCGTCGGTGCCGTCCGCGGTGCGCGCCCAGGCGGCGAGGACGGCGACCGACCGGCGGATCTCCCGGCCCGCCGCGAGGTCGGCGCGCAGCACCGGCAACAGGAACTGGGGGATGCGGTCGGAGGCGTTCTCGCAGATCCGGGCCAGGGTGTCGCGGACGGCGGGGTTGGCGAAGCGGCCCACCAGGTCGGCCTTGTACCGCCGCAGGTCGAGGCCGGGCACCGGAGCGAGGGTGGGGGTGGCCTCGTCGTCGAGGTAGCCGAGCAGGAACTCCCGCAGCAGCGGGTCCTGGCAGGCCTCGTGCACGTACTCGTGGCCGGCCAGCCGGCCGAGGTGGCCGAGCACCTGGTGGCCGGCGTTGAGCAGCCGCAGCTTCACCAGCTCGTAGGGGGCGACGTCGTCGACGAGCTGCACGCCGACGTCCTCCAGCGGCGGCCGGCCCGCGGGGAAGCGGTCCTCCAGCACCCACTGCGTCCACGGCTCGCAGACCACCGGCCAGGCGTCCTCGACGCCCGTCGCGGCGAGCGCGGCCCGGTCGGCGTCGGTGGTCACCGGGGTGATCCGGTCGACCATCGAGCCGGGGAACGGCACCTCGGCGGCCACCCACTCCCCGAGCGCGGCGTCGCGCAGCGCGGCGAAGGCGGCGAACGCGTCGCGGGCCAGGTGCCCGTTGCCGGGGATGTTGTCGCACGAGGCGACCGCGAACGGGGCCAGCCCGCGCTCTCGGCGGCGCACCAGCGCCTCGGTGACCAGACCGAACGTCGTCCGCGGCGCCGCGCCCGGTCGCAGGTCGGCGAGGACGCCGGGGTCGGTGGTGTCGAAGGCGCCGGTGTCCGGTGAGGTGTTGTAGCCGCCCTCGGTGACCGTCAGCGTCACGATCCGGGTGCCGGGCGCGGCCATCCTCTCCACGACGGCCTCCGGGTCGTCGGGCGCGAGCAGGTACGCCACGATCGAGCCGACCACCCGCGCGTCCAGGAACCCGTCGGGGTGCTTGACCACCACCGTGTACAGGCAGTCCTGCGCCGCCATGACCTGCTGCATGCGCCGGTCGGCGGGCAGCACGCCGACCCCGCAGATCCCCCAGTCCCGCCCCTGCCCCGCCTCCAGCAGCCGGTCGACGTAGACCGCCTGGTGCGAGCGGTGGAAGCCACCGACGCCGAGGTGCACGATCCCGGTCGTCACCGCCGCCCGGTCGTAGCGCGGGGTCCACACCGAGGGGCTCAGCCGGGAGAGCGTGGTGGCGTCGAGCCGGGTCATCGGGCGTCCTCCTCGGGGGCGGTCCCCCGGGCTACCCGCCCCGGCCGTCCTCACCCACCGCGCGCGGGGGCACCGGCACGCGCTGCAGGTCGGCCGCGACGACGAGGTCGCCGTCGTACTCGGTGCGGGCCTCGTCCTCGAACCGGCGGGGGTCGTCGTAGCGCTGCGAGAAGTGGGTGAGCACCAGCCGCCGCACCCCCGCCTGCGCCGCCACCCGCGCCGCCTGCCGCGCGGTCAGGTGGCCGTAGCGGTGGGCCAGCGCCGCGTCCTCGGCGAGGAAGGTCGACTCGACGACCAGCAGGTCGGCGCGCTCGGCGAGCGCGGCGACGCCGTCGCACAGCCGGGTGTCCATGACGAAGGCGAAGCGCTGCCCCGGGCGCGGGGCGCTGACGTCCGCCAGGCGCACCGTCGCCTCCCCCACCCGCACCGCACCCTCGCGCTGCAGCCGGCCGACGTCGGGCCCGGCCACCCCGGCCGCGGCGAGCCGGTCGGGCAGCATCCGCCGGCCGTCGGGCTCGACGAGGCGGTAGCCGAACGACGGCACCGGGTGCTCCAGCCGCCGCGCCTCGATCGTCCCGGCGGGGTCCTGCGCCAGGACGCCGTCGCCGTGCACCGGCTCCTCCCGGACGTCGACGAGATCGGCGAAGAGCGAGGCGTGCCGCAGCCGGTCGAAGAAGACCTGCCCCGACGCCGGGTAGTGCGCCACCACCGGGTGCGCGACGCCGTCGAGGGACATCCGCTGGACGACGCCGGGCAGGCCCAGGCAGTGGTCGCCGTGGAAGTGGCTGACCAGCACCCGGTGGACGGCGCTGCTCGGCACCCCGGCCAGCAGCATCTGCCGCTGGGTGCCCTCGCCGGGGTCGAACAGGAAGCCGCGGCCGTCCCAGCGCAGCAGGTACCCGTTGTGGTTGCGGGTGCGGGTGGGCGCCTGGCTGGCGGTGCCGAGCACGACCAGCTCCCGCCCCGCCACGGCCGGGAACCTACCGCCGCCCGGCAGGTGACGTGCTGGAACGGCCCCGCTGCAGGGGCCCGCCGCGAGCCTGCGAGCGGTGGGGGGCAGCGGGGTCCTTCATCCGAAGAGGTCGGACAGGAAGGACTCCTTGCGCTTCTTGCCGTGCGAGCCGTGGCCGCCGTGCCCCGACCCGTGCGACGACGAGCGGCTCACCGCGCCGAGCACCTCGTTCACCACCGCGCCCAGGCCCGCGCCGCCCGCGGCCGGGTACTGCGCGCCGTGCTGCTGGGGAGCGCCGTACTGCTGCTGGGGAGCGCCGTGCTGCTGGTGCTGGGGCTGCTGGTGCTGGGGCTGCTGCCCGGGCCGGGCACCGGCCGCCGCGCCGTGCCAGGAGTTCTCCGCGTCGATCAGCCGCTCGAGCTCACCGCGGTCGAGGAAGATGCCGCGGCACTCGGTGCACTGGTCGACGTGCACGCCGTTGCGCTCGTAGGTGCGCATCGCGCCCTGGCACTTGGGACAGACGAGATCCATGCCGAACGGTACGACGCTCGGAAGGGCCCCGGACAGCGCCGACCCGTGCCACAGTGCGCGCCCGTGACGACGACCCGCACGGTGACCCTCCGGTTCGGCTCGGCCTCCCGGGCGAGCCTGACGCACACCAACCTCTCCGCCGTCCGCAGCGACGGCCCGGTGCTCTGGGTCGCCGGCGACGAGACCGCCACCATCGAGCGGCTCGTCGCCGACGACCCCGCCTCCCCCACCTGCTACGGCGACCAGACCACCTTCTCCCTCGCCGACCTGGTGCCCCTCCCCGGCGGCACCGGCCCCGACGTCGAGGAGGAGGCCGACATCGAGGGCATCGCCCGCCACGACGGCGCGGTGTGGGCGGTGGGCTCGCACAGCCTGCGCCGCCGCCGGATCCGCGACGAGCACGACGGCGCCAGGGCGCTGCGCCGGCTGGCGACCGTGACCGGCCAGCCGCGGCGGCAGGTCATCGTGCGGATCCCGGTGGTCGACGTCGACGGGCTGCCCACCCTGGTCAAGGACGACGGCACCCGCAGCGCCGCCGTCTTCGGCGCCCGCGGCAAGGACCTGCGCGACCTGCTCGCCGACGACGAGCACCTCGGCCCGTTCCTGTCGATCCCGAGCAAGGACAACGGCCTCGACGTCGAGGGCATCGCCGTCGCCGGCGACCGGGTGTACCTCGGGCTGCGCGGGCCGGTGCTGCGCGGCTGGGCGGTCGTGCTGGAGCTGCGGCCCGAGGTCGACGAGCGCGACCCCGCCCGGCTGCGCCTGCGCAGGTTCCCCGACGGCCGCCGCTACCGCAAGCACGTGCTGCGACTGGCCGGCCTCGGCGTGCGCGACCTGTGCCCCCACGGGGAGGACCTGCTGGTGCTCGCCGGGCCGACCATGGACCTCGACGGCCCGGTCCACGTCTACCGCTGGCACGGCGCGCTGGTGTGCGAGGAGCCGACCGTCGTCCGCGGTGACCTGCTCACCCGCGAGCTGGTGCTGCCCTTCGGCGACGGCGACGACCACGCCGAGGGGATCGGCCTGCTCGGCGACCCCGCGGACGGCCGGCTGCTCGTCGTCTACGACAGCCCCGCACCCGAGCGGCTCACCGACGACGGCGGCGTGCTCGCCGACGTCGTCCCGCTGCCCTGAGCGCTCAGCCGATCCGCACCGGGCGGGCGGCGGCCACGCCGGCCGCCGCCAGCCCGGCGCCGAGCGCGAGCAGGAGCACCAGCGGCGCGGTCCACCCGCCGCTCGCCTGCGACAGCGCACCCACGACGACGGGGCCCGCCGCGCCGACGGAGTAGCCGACCAGCTGGCTCATGCCCGACAGCCGGGCGGCGGTGCCGGCGTCGGCCGAGCGCAGCACGACGAGGGTCACCGCCAGCGCGATGCCGGCGCCCTGCGCGAGCCCGCCGAGTCCCGCCCACAGCGGCCAGCCGCCGGGGGCCACCAGCAGCCCGGCGACCGGCACGGTCCACAGCGTCGCGACGGCGAGCGCGAGCCCGGTCTGGCCCGGCCGGCGGGCGAGCACCGCGGGCACCAGCAGGCTGCCGGCGATGCCGAGCACCTGGAACACCGACGCGGCCAGCGAGCCGGTGGCCGCGTCGGCCCCGGCGCGGTCGGCCAGCAGCGTCGGCAGCCAGGCGGTGAGGGAGAAGTACAGCGTCGAGTGCAGGGCCTGCACCGCGGTCACCGCCCAGGCCAGCGGTGAGCGCCACAGCCGCACGGCGCCGGCCGGTGCCGCGGGGGCCGGGCCGGCGACGACGGCGTGCCGGGCGGCCCGCGCCCACACGACGGCGGCGACCACCGCCGGCAGCCCCTGGGCGGCCAGCGCACCGCGCCAGCCCAGCACGGCCGCCAGCGGCGCGGTGAGCGCGGCGCCGGCGGCGGCACCGGCCACCAGCGCCGCGGTGTAGAGACCGGTCACCGTGCCCGCCGACCGGCCGAAACCGGCCTTGACCACCGCCGGCAGGAGCACGTTGCCCACCGTCATCGCCGCGCCCACCAGCAGCGTGCCGGCCAGCAGCACCGGCGGCCCGCCGAGCACCCGCAGCCCCTGGGCGGCGGCGAGCAGCAGCAGCGACCCGAGGACGGCCGGCCCCGCGCCCAGCCGCCGCCCGGCCGCGGCCGCCGCCGGCGCGAGCAGCGCGAAGCACAGCACCGGCAGCGCGGTCAGCAGCCCGGCGGCCGCCGCCGACAGCCCCAGGTCGGCCCGCACGTCGTCGAGGACCGGGCCCACCGCGGCGATCGCGGCGCGCAGGTTGACGGCGGTGAGGAGGACCGCGGCCAGCAGCAGGCGGTCTCCCCCGAGCACCGGCCCATCCTGGGGCCCGGACACGCCCACGGCGCCCGGGGGCTCAGACGTACTCCCGAGTAACCGGTGTGGGATCGTCGGGGGACACGTCGAGACGGCGTGCCAGGACGCCGTCAGGAGAGAGGTCCCATGCGGTTGCAGCTTTCCCCGGAGATGGAGGCCTTCCGGGATGAGATGCGCACCTTCTTCACCACCCGGGTGCCGCAGGAGATCCGCGACACGATCGCGGCCCACCGCCACCTGACCCGCGACCAGTACGTCGAGGCCCAGCGGGTCCTCAACGCCGCCGGGCTCGCCGTGCCGCACTGGCCGGTGGAGTGGGGCGGCCGGGACTGGACGCCGCTGCAGCGCCACATCTGGCGCGAGGAGATGCAGCTGGCCAGCGTCCCCGAGCCGCTCGCGTTCAACACCAGCATGATCGGCCCGGTCGTGGCGACCTTCGGCAACCAGGAGCAGAAGGAGCGCTTCCTGCCGGCCACCGCCAACCTCGACATCTGGTGGTGCCAGGGCTTCTCCGAGCCCGACGCCGGCTCCGACCTGGCCTCGCTGCGCACCACCGCCGTCCGCGACGGCGACGACTGGGTGGTCAACGGCCAGAAGACCTGGACCACCCTCGGCCAGTACGCCGACTGGATCTTCTGCCTGGTCCGCACCGACCCGACGGCGGAGAAGAAGCAGCGCGGCATCTCGATGCTGGTCTTCCCGATGGACTCCCCCGGCGTCACGCTGCGGCCCATCCAGCTCATCGACGGCGGCCACGAGGTCAACGAGGTCTTCTTCGAGGACGTCCGGGTGCCCGCCGAGAACCTGATCGGCGAGGAGAACCGCGGCTGGGACTACGCCAAGTTCCTGCTCGGCAACGAGCGGGTGGGCATCGCCCGCGTCGGCGCGACCAAGAAGCTCATCGCGCAGGCCAAGCAGCACGCCCGCGAGATCACCTCCGGCGGCCGCCCGCTGTCGGAGGACCCCCGCACCGCCGCGCGCATCGCCGAGCTGGAGAACGAGCTGCTGGCCCTGGAGCTCACCGCGCTGCGCGTCGTGGCCAACTCCGCCGACGGCAAGCCGCACCCGGCCTCCTCGGTGCTCAAGCTCCGCGGCTCGGAGCTGCAGCAGGCGGCCACCGAGCTGATCGTCGACATCGCCGGCCCGCTGTCGCTGGCCTCCTTCGCCGACGGCGGCTCGGAGGTCCCCGACTGGGCCCGGGTGGCCACGCCGCAGTACCTGAACTACCGCAAGGTCTCCATCTACGGAGGCAGCAACGAGGTCCAGCGGACCATCATCGCCGGCACGATCCTGGGGTTGTGAGGTAGTCGTGGACTTCACCTACGACAGCGAGCAGAGCGACCTGCGGGAGGCCGTGCGCGGCCTGCTGCAGCGGGCCTACGCCGACAGCGAGCGACGCCGCCAGGTCGTCGCCACCGACCCGGGCTTCGACGAGAAGACCTGGGCTCAGCTGGCCGAGATGGGGGTGCTCGGCCTGCCCTTCGCCGAGGCCGACGGCGGCATGGGCGCCGGCCCGATCGAGGTCGGCATCGTCGCCGAGGAGCTGGGCCGCGTCCTCGCGCCCGAGCCCTTCGTCGAGTCCGTGGTGCTGGCCGGCGGCCTGGTCGCCGCCGTCGGCACCGCCGCGCAGCGCAGCGCCGTCCTCGGGCCGCTGTCGGAGGGCTCGAGCGTGCTCGCGTTCGCGCACGCCGAGCCGGCCACCCGCTGGAGCGCCTCGGCGTCGGCCGTCACCGCCGCCCCCGACGGCGAGGGGTGGCGGCTGACCGGTGTCAAGGAGCCGGTGCCGGGCGGCGCCCGCGCCGACGTCCTGGTGGTCTCCGCCGTCGTCGACGGCGGCACCGCGCTGTTCCTCGTGCAGGGCGACGCCGCGGGGCTGACCCGCACCGGCTACCGCAGCCACGACGGCAGCCGCGCGGCCCACCTCGCCTTCGACGGCACGCCCGCCGAGCTGCTCGGGGAGGGGACCGCCGACCGCGGCGCCGACGTCGAGCGCGCCCAGGCCCTCGCCCGGATCGCCTACGCCAACGAGGCGGTCGGGGCGATGGACACCGCGCTGAAGACCACCGCGGAGTACCTCAAGACGCGCAAGCAGTTCGGCGTCACGCTCAACCGGTTCCAGGCGCTGACCTTCCGGGCGGCGGACATGTACGTGTCGCTGGAGCTGGCCCGCAGCACCGCGCTGTGGGCGAGCATGGTGGCCGACGCCGGCGGCGACGTCGTGGCCGCGGCGAACCGGGCGCGGCTGCAGACCAGCCGCGCCGGCCGCCACGTCGGCAAGGAGGCCATCCAGCTGCACGGCGGCATCGGGGTCACCGCGGAGTACTCGGTCGGGCACTACACCAGCCGGCTCACCGCGATCGACCACCTGCTCGGCGACGGCGACTGGGCCGCCGACCGCCTCGCCGCGTCCGTGGACTCCTACCCGACGGTCGACCCGCTGGGCGCGCCCTACACCGCGTGAGGACCTCCCTGCCCCCCGCCACTCGCGCGCTCGCGGCGGGACCCTGCAGGGAGGCCACGTGTCCGGCTAGCGGCCGGCGTCCCCGTACCGGGGGCGCCGGCCGCGGTCGCCCCGGGGCGCGCAGGACCTAGGGTCGCCTGCCGTGCACGTCGCCTGGCTGTCGGTCCCGCTCGTCCTCGGCGTCCTGCTGGCCTGGGCGGCGGCGCGTCCGGTGCGCCGCCGCCGCGGCCGGGTCGCGGCCGGGCTGGTCGCCGTCCTGGTGTGGACCGCGGTCGCCGCCGGCGGGCTGCAGCTGTGGGCGCGGGCGTCCCTGGACACCTCCGGGGTGGCGCGG
Source organism: Geodermatophilus sp. SYSU D00814 (assembly GCF_054050055.1). Taxonomy (NCBI): domain Bacteria; kingdom Bacillati; phylum Actinomycetota; class Actinomycetes; order Geodermatophilales; family Geodermatophilaceae; genus Geodermatophilus; species Geodermatophilus sp. SYSU D00814. The sequence continues at coordinate 205,212 of NZ_JBJGYP010000003.1, read as the reverse complement.
GCGCTGGTGTGGATGGACGCCGACGTCGACGACCGCCTCCGCTTCCCCGCCCTCCCGATCCCCGCCGGGGACACCCCGCTGCCGCTGCGCCCCGGCGCGCTGCCGCCCGGCGTCCTCGAGGAGGTGACCGTGCCCGGGTCGGGCGAGGAGGACCTCGACGCGCTGCTCGACCGCACGCAGACGACGGCGTTCGTCGTGCTCCGCGGCGACGAACTGCTGGTCGAGGAGTACGGCGAGGGCCAGTCCCGGGAGTCGCTGCAGACGTCGTTCTCCGTGGCCAAGTCGGTGCTGTCGACGCTGGTGGGCACCGCGATCGCCCGCGGGGAGATCGGGAGCCTCGACGACCCGGTCACCGCCTACGTCCCCGAGCTGGCCGAGCGCGACCCCGACACCGCCCGCATCACCCTGCGGCACCTGGTCACCATGTCCTCGGGCCTCGCCTACGAGGAGCATGGCCTGCCGTGGAGCGACGACGCGCGCACCTACTACGACCCCGACCTGCGCGCGCTCGCCCTCACCGTCGAGGTCGCCGAGCCGCCCGGGCGCACGTGGCTCTACAACAACTACAACCCGCTCCTGGTCGGGCTGGCGCTGGAGCGGGCCGTCGGCCGGCCGGTCGAGGAGTACGCCGCCGAGGTGCTGTGGGGCCCGATGGGCGCCGAGGCCGACGCGAGCTGGAGCGCCGACAGCGAGGCCACCCGCTTCCCGAAGATGGAGAGCGGGGTCAACGCCCGCGCAGTCGACTTCGCCCGCTTCGGGTTGCTGTTCGCCCGCGAGGGCCGCGCCGGGGACGTGCAGGTGGTGCCCGCGGAGTGGGTCGCCGAGGCCACCCGCCGCGACACCACCACCGACCCGGCCGAGCACTACCAGTACTGGTGGTGGGTCGACACCGAGCGGGAGGGCCGCTTCTCCGCCCGCGGCAACAAGGGCCAGTTCGTCTACGTCGACCCGGCCGCCGACGTCGTCGTCGTCCGGACGGGGCGGGAGGCCGTGCTCGAGGACTGGCCGGCGGTGCTGCGCGACGTCACCGACCGGGTGCTCGCCGCGAGCTGATCGTCTCCGGCCGGAGTCCGGTCAGACGGCCTCCCTGCAGGGGCCCGCCGCGAGCGTGCGAGCGGTGGGGGGCAGGGAGGTCCTTCATCCGACGACGGCGCGGCGCAGGTCCTCGGCCGCGATGGCGACCTGCTCCAGCACCGCCGCGACGCCGTCCTCGCGCAGCAGCCCGCCGCCGAGCCGCTCCACCGGCACCGGCTCGTGCGCGGGGTCGGCGTGGCGGGCACCGAGCTCGGAGGCGACGCGCAGCAGCGCGCCGTCGGGCGCGGTGGGGTCGTCGGCGGCGGCCAGCGGGCCGACCATCACCGGCGGGAACCCCCACTGCTCCAGGGCGACGGCCGACAGCCGCAGCGCCGAGATGCCGTAGCGGCACACCTCGGCGGTACGGCGCGCGGCCGAGGAGCGGTGCGCGGCGGCCAGCGCGCGGTAGCCCGCCGGGTCCTCGCCGTGCAGCAGCGCGGCCCCGACCTGGGCGAGCAGCCCGAGGCACAGGGCGTCCTGCGGCCGGGTGCCCGACCGCGGCGCGAGCACCGAGGCGGCCAGCGCCACTCCGGTGCTGCGCGCCCAGAACCCCTCGGGCAGGTGCTCCTCGGCGTCGAGGCAGGTGAGCGCGACCGTCGCCATGGTCCGCACCGCGGTGAAGCCGACGACGGTGACGGCGAACTGCAGCGTGGTGGCCCGGCCGGTCATGCCGAAGTAGGCGGAGTTGGCCAGCTTCATCACCCGGCCGGCCAGGGCGACGTCGCCGGCGAGCACCTCGGCCAGGCGGGCCGCGCTGGCGTCCTCGGTGCTGGCGACGGCGACCACCTGGGCGGCCACCGGCCGCTGCCCGGCCATCGTGTCCATCCCGGCCAGCAGCCGGTCGAGGTCGACCGCCGGGGGCGCGCCCAGCGACAGCCCGCCCGCGGCCGGCACCATCGGCGACACCGCGGTCACCGGGCACCGACCCAGGCGGCCGTGGCGGCGCCGTCCATCGGCCGGGCCAGGGAGAAGCCCTGCAGGTAGGTGGCCCCGAGCTCGGTCAGCGCCGCGACCTGCGCGGGGGTGGCGACGCCCTCGGCGACGGTGGACAGCCCCAGGCTGCGGGCCATCGCGATGACGGCGGTGGCGATCTCGGCGTGGCCGTCGGCGAGCTCGGCGACGAAGGAGCGGTCGACCTTCAGGCAGGTCACCGGCAGGTGCCGCAGCGAGGCCAGCGACGAGTAGCCGGTGCCGAAGTCGTCGATGGCGACCGCCACACCGAGGTCGCGCAGGCCCTGCAGCACCGCGCGGGCGGCGGCGGGGTCGGTCATCAGCGCCGACTCGGTGATCTCCACCGACAGCCGGGCGGGCGCGAGGCCGTGCCGGTCGAGCGCGGCGACGACCGCGTCGCGCAGGCCGCCGTCGAGCTGCAGCGCCGAGACGTTGACGTTGACCCGGGGCGGGGCGGCCGGGCCGAGCTCGCGGTCCCACACCGCCACCTGCCGGCAGGCCTCGTCGAGCACCAGCAGGCCGAGCGCGCCGATCAGGCCGCTCTCCTCGGCCAGGGCCACGAACGTCGCCGGGCTGATCGGCCCGTGCTCGGGGTGCACCCAGCGGGCGAGCGCCTCGACGGCGTCCAGCGACCCGTCGCCGGCGGCGAGGATCGGCTGGTAGTGCAGGCCCACCTCGCGCCGCTCGATCGCGTCGCGCAGGTCGGCGACCAGCCGCAGCTTGGCGCGGGCCTCGGCGCGGCCGGCGCGGTCGAGCACCCGCACCCGGCCCTTGCCCCCGGCCTTGGCCTGGTACATGGCGATGTCGCAGTCGCGGACCAGGTCGGCGGCGTCGGCGTGCTCGGGCGCCTGCACGGTGACGCCGATGCTGGCGTGCGGCCGCAGCAGCACCCCGGCCAGCGACACCGGCGCGGCGAGCGCGGTGCCGATCCGCCCGGCCAGCGCCGTGGCGGCCGCCTCGTCGACGCCGTCGCAGACGACCACGAACTCGTCGCCGCCGAAGCGGGCCACGAGGTCGCCGGGGCGGACGGTGGCGCGCAGCCGGGCGGCGACCACCACCAGCAGCTCGTCGCCGGCGTCGTGGCCGAGGGAGTCGTTGACCACCTTGAAGTCGTCGAGGTCGAGGAACAGGCAGGCCAGCCCGCGGCCCCCGGCGGTGAAGCGGGCGGCGAGGTGCTGGTCGAGCAGGGTGCGGTTGGGCAGGCCGGTCAGCGGGTCGTGGGAGGCCTGGTGGGCCAGCCGCGCCTCGAAGGCCAGCCGCTCGGTGACGTCCTCGACGGTGCCCAGGAAGCCGGCGCCGGAGCCCGGGGTGAACACGTGACCCAGCCGCAGCAGGGCGGACCGCTCGGCGCCGTCGACGCGCACCAGCCGGGCCCGCACCTCGCCCTCCGCGCCCGGGCCCTCCCCGCTCGCGAGGACGGCGGCCACCGCCTCGACGACGGCACCGAGGTCGTCGGGGTGCACGCAGCCGGTCCAGCCGGTGCCGAGCAGGTCCCCCGCGGGCCGGCCGACGAGCCGGCAGAAGGCGTCGTTGACGTGCGCCAGGCGCATGCCCTGCTCGGAGAGGACGGTCGGCACCGGCGAGCGCGCGGTCAGGGTGGCGAACCGGCGCTCGGCGGCCACCGCGGTCGCCCGCGAGGCGCGCTCGGCGTCGGCGGCCCCGGTGGTCACCGCCAGCGTCCACGACCGCCCGGAGGGAGCCGGGGTGGCCCGGACGACGGCGTCGACGAGCCGCCCGTCGGCGGTGCGCACCGGCAGCGCCAGCCGCGCGGTGCGGCCGCGGCGGAGCAGCACCGGCAGCTCCCCGACCGGCAGGGTCGGCAGCAGCGCGGGGACCGGCGTGCCGCCCGGCACGGGGCCCAGCAGCGCGGTGGCGCTCGCGTTCGCCCAGGTGACCCGCGGCGGGCCGTCGGCGGCCCCGACGACGACCAGCGCGGGCCCGTCGCCGCCGGCCGCCGCGGCGAACACGGCGGCCACCACCTCCGGGCTGGCGGGCACGGGGTCCTCCCTGCTGTCGGTCGGGCTGCTCGTCGGGCCCCGGTGCGGGACTCCCCGGGACCCTCGGCACGCGGCGGGCCGGACTCCACCCGCCGGGCGCGGCCCTCACCCGGGAGGGTGGGCGTGCGATCCACGTCACGAATCCGGACGGGGTCGCCCGGTTCGGCACCGGCTCCTGTCACCATGCAGCACCGGGGTCGGCCGCCCGCCCGCCCCGCGCAGCACCACCCGGTCCGCCGGCGGGGTCGCCGGCCCGAGCTGTCGATGGAGTGCGCGTGCTGATCGGTGTGCCGGCCGAGACCCGACGGAACGAGACGCGGGTGGCCGCGACGCCGGTGAGCGTCGGCCGGCTGTGCGCGCTCGGGTACGAGGTCCTGGTCGAGGCCGGGGCCGGGACGGCGGCCAGCTCCCCCGACGAGGCCTACGTCGCCGCGGGCGCGCGGATCGGTACGGCGGCCGAGGCCTGGGGCGCCGACGTCGTCCTGCACGTCAACGCCCCCACCCTCGACGAGGTCGCGCTGCTGCGCCCGGACGCGGTGCTGGTCAGCCTGCTCGCCCCCGCCCTCTCCCCCGGCCTGCTCGACGCGCTGGTCGCCCGCGGGGTCACCGCGCTGGCCATGGACGCCGTGCCGCGGATCTCGCGGGCGCAGTCGCTGGACGTGCTGTCGTCGATGGCCAACATCGCCGGCTACCGCGCCGTCGTCGAGGCCGCGCACGCCTTCGGCCGGTTCTTCACCGGGCAGGTCACCGCCGCGGGCAAGGTGCCCCCGGCCAAGGTGTTCGTCGCCGGCGCCGGCGTCGCGGGGCTGGCCGCCATCGGCACCGCCAGCAGCCTGGGCGCGATCGTGCGCGCCACCGACGTCCGCCCCGAGGTCGCCGAGCAGGTGCGCTCGCTGGGCGGGGAGTACGTGGGCGTGCCCGCCGACGAGACCGAGCAGGCCGCCGGGCCGGGCACCGGGTACGCGTCGGTCACGTCCGAGAGCTTCGACGCCCGCGCCGCCGTGATGTACGCCGAGCAGGCCCGCGACGTCGACGTCGTCGTCACCACCGCGCTGATCCCCGGGCGGCCGGCGCCGCGGCTGCTCACCGAGGAGATGGTGGCGAGCATGAAGCCGGGCTCGGTGGTCGTGGACATGGCCGCCGCGCAGGGCGGCAACGTGGCCGGCTCGGTGCCCGACGAGGTGGTGGTCACCCCGAACGGCGTGACGATCATCGGCTACACCGACCTGCCCGCCCGGCTGCCGGCGCAGGCCTCGCAGCTGTTCGCCACCAACCTGGTCAACCTGCTCACGCTGCTCACCCCCGGCAAGGACGGGCGGCTCGTGCTCGACCTCGACGACGTCGTGGTGCGCGGCATGACCGTGGCGCGGGCCGGGGAGAAGCTGTGGCCCCCACCACCGGTGCAGGTCGCGGCCGCCCCGGCACCCGCCGCCGCACCACCATCGGCGCCGCTGCCGGCTGCGGCTCCGCCGCCCGCGCCCGGCCGGCGGGCCGCGCTGGTCGGCCTCGGCGCGGCGCTGCTCTTCCTGCTCGCCGCCTTCTCCCCCGACCAGCTCATCGGCAACCTGACGGTGTTCGCCCTGGCCGTCGTGGTCGGCTTCTACGTCATCGGACACGTGCACCACGCGCTGCACACGCCGCTGATGAGCGTCACCAACGCGATCTCCGGGATCATCCTGGTCGGGGCGCTGCTGCAGCTCGGGCACACCAGCACGGTGGTGACCGTGCTGGCCTTCGTCGCGGTGCTGCTGGCCAGCATCAACGTCTTCGGCGGCTTCGCGGTGACCCGCCGCATGCTCGGCATGTTCCGGAGGGCCTGACCGTGAGCGCCACCACCGCCGCGTCCGCGGCCTACATCGTCGCCGCCCTGCTGTTCGTGCTCAGCCTGGCCGGCCTGTCGCGGCACGAGACCGCCAAGGCGGGCAACGCCTACGGCATCGCCGGGATGGCGGTCGCGCTGGTCGCCACCATCGGGCTGGCCGCCCGCGACGGCGACGCCCTGACGATCGGCCTCATCGCCGTCGCCATGGTGATCGGCGCCGCGATCGGCCTGTGGCGGGCCCGGATCGTCGAGATGACCGGCATGCCCGAGCTCATCGCGCTGCTGCACAGCTTCGTCGGCCTGGCCGCGGTGCTGGTCGGCTGGAACGGCTACCTGTCGGTGGAGGGCGCGCCCGCCGGCGAGGCGGAGGTGCTCGACCTGCCCGTCGGCATCCACTCCGCCGAGGTGGCGATCGGGGTCTTCATCGGCGCGGTCACCTTCACCGGCTCGGTCGTGGCCTACCTCAAGCTGTCGGGGCGGATCCGCAGCAACCCGCTGGTGCTGCCGGGCAAGAACGCGCTCAACCTCGGCGCGCTGGGCGCCTTCGCCGTCCTGACCGTCGTGTTCGTCGTCTCGCCGGGGCTGGGCGTGCTGGCGGGCCTGACCGTGCTGGCGCTGGCGCTGGGCTGGCACCTGGTCGCCTCGATCGGCGGCGGCGACATGCCCGTCGTCGTCTCGATGCTCAACAGCTACTCGGGCTGGGCGGCCGCGGCCTCGGGCTTCCTGCTCGACAACGACCTGCTCATCGTCACCGGCGCGCTGGTCGGCTCCTCCGGCGCCTACCTCTCCTACATCATGTGCCAGGCGATGAACCGCTCCTTCCTGTCGGTCATCGCCGGCGGGTTCGGCAACGAGGGCGCCACCGCCGCCGCCGGCGACGTCGAGGGCGAGCACACCGAGACCACCGCCGAGGAGGTCGCGCAGCTGCTGCGCGACGCCGACAGCGTCGTCATCACGCCCGGCTACGGCATGGCCGTGGCGCACGCGCAGAACGCCGTCGCCGAGCTGACCCGCACGCTCACCGACAAGGGCGTGCTGGTCCGCTTCGGCATCCACCCGGTCGCCGGGCGCCTGCCCGGGCACATGAACGTGCTGCTGGCCGAGGCGAAGGTGCCCTACGACGTCGTCCTCGAGATGGACGAGATCAACGACGACCTGGCGAAGACGTCGGTGGTGCTGGTGATCGGCGCCAACGACACGGTCAACCCGGCCGCCGCCGAGGACCCGGCCAGCCCGATCGCCGGCATGCCGGTGCTGCACGTGTGGGACGCCGAGCACGTGGTGGTGTTCAAGCGGTCGATGAGCACCGGGTACGCCGGCGTGCAGAACCCCCTGTTCTTCCGCGAGAACACCCGGATGCTGTTCGGCGACGCGCGCGAGCGCGTCGAGGACATCCTGCGGGCCCTGTAGGGCCCCTCGCGAGAGGAGCACCGTGACCACTCACCCCACCGCCGCCGCGCTGGTCAGCCCGGCCTGGCTGATCGGGGGCCTGCGCAACGTCCCCGGCTACCTGGCCACCGCCCAGGGCGGGCTGACCTTCGTCAGCGACACCCCGGTCTTCGACGTGCCGCTGGCCGCCGTCAGCGACGTGTCGTGGCCGTGGTGGTGGTTCGGCGGCGGGCTGAAGCTGACCGCGGCCGGGCAGCGGTGGAAGATCACCTTCGTCCGGCCCAACGGGATGCCGCCGCCGCACCCGTCGATGCTCGACACCGGGGTCGGGGTGTTCGGGCTGCTCACCGGCACCTGGCACGACATCGACGCGATGCGCGGCCTCGCCGACGTCCGCAGCGGGCGCGAGGCGGGCCGGCGGTGGCGCGAGGTGCTGCCGGGCTGAGTTGCGGGCCGGTCGCCGGGGGCGCGACGGTTGCCGGTGTGGACCCCTTCCGCCTCGGCATGCCGAAGATCCCCGGCCTCACCGAGCTGCTGACCGCGTTGCAGGCGCAGACGGAGGCGCTGGCCCAGCTGCCGCGCACCCTCACCGACCTCAACGGCGCCGTCCGCGAGCTCATCGCCGCGACGACGACGGCGACGTCGGCGATCGCCTCGGCGCAGCGCACCGCCGAGCGGCTGGAGGACCTCGTCGGGGAGCTCGAGGAGCCGGTGCGCTCGCTCAAGCCGGGGCTGGAGCGGGTGGGCCGGGTCCTCGACGACCCCGCGGTCGACGCGGTGCCGGACATCATCCGCACCATCGACGAGGACCTCATGCCGATGATCGCGACGATCCGTCAGGCGCAGAACCGGGTCGCCGGCGTCACCGGCCTGCTGCGCCGCCGCGGCCGTCCCGACGACGACGGGGACGCCGTGCCGTGACCGGTGCGGCGGTCGCGGCGGTCGTGGCGGTCGCGGCGGTCCAGTGCGCGGGGCGCTCGAGCGCGGCCGGCAGGCGGGTGGCGCCGTCGCCGCGGGCCGCGGCCACCTGCGGGCGGGTGAGGAACAGCGCGCCGGAGAGGTCCGCGCCGCGCAGGTCGGCCGCCCGCAGGTCCGCGCCGAGCAGGTCGACGGCGGTGAGGTCGGCGCCGCGCAGGTCCGCGCCGATCAGGTAGGCGCCGCGCAGGCTGCTGCCGCGCAGGTCGGCGCGGCGCAGGTCGGCGCCGATGAGGTCGGCGCCGCGCCGGTCCCGCCCCCCGGGACGGACGGCGGCACTGACCCGGCCGAGCAGCTCGCCGGCCTCGGCCCGCAGCGCAGCCGCGTCGACGGCGGCCAGCTCCGCCGGGTCGCCGGCGGCGAGCCGCTCGGTGCGCTCGGTGAGGAGGGCGACGTCGGTGCGCAGCGGCGCCGGCAGGCGCAGCGCGGCGGACTCGGCGAGGTACCAGAGCAGCTCGTGCAGCTGCCGCAGCACGGGGAAGGCCGCGGCCACGCCCGGGTCGGCGGCCGGGCGCTCGACGGCGGCGACCTGCACCAGCCGCTGGCCGGCGCCGAAACAGTCGAAGACCGTGCAGCCCGGGAACCCGCGCTGCCGCAGGTCGGCGTGGATGCCGCAGCGGGCGTCGCGGGTGAGGTGCACGCAGGCCCGCCCGGCCGGCTTGTCGATCGCGAAGTCGGCCGAGGCGGCGAAGGCGGGCAGCACGCAGCAGAGGCCCGCGCAGGCGGAGCAGTCGGCGCGCAGCTCCCGCCGCCGGTCGACGGGGGCCGCCGCCGGGGAGGCGGGAGGGGTCACCGCTCGAGGGTAGGCGCGCGGGCGGTCCAGGCCCCTCCCCCGTCGAGATCGCGCGGTGGCGGCCAGGATGGGCGGCGTGGACGTGCTCAGCAGCCGCGTGCTCCTGCGGCCCACCGACCCCGACCGCTCGCAGGCGTTCTACCGCGACGTGCTCGGGCTGGCCGTCTACCGCGAGTTCGGCCCGCCCGGGCACCGTGGGCTGGTGTTCTTCCTCGGCAACGGCCTGCTGGAGGTGTCCGGCCGGGCCGACGAGCGCCCGCGCGGCCTGGCGCTGTGGGTGCAGGTGCGCGACCTCGCCGCCGAGGTGGACCGGCTGGCCCGGGCGGGCGTCCCCGTCGTCGACGGGCCGGAGCGCAAGCCGTGGGGACTGCTGGAGGCCACGGTCAGCGACCCCGACGGCGTGGCGATCGTGCTGGTCGAGGTCCCCGCCGACCACCCGCTGCGGGCGGACGTGCGCCCGCCCGGCTGACCCCCGGGCTCAGGACCTCTTCCCGCCCTTCTTGCCGAGCTCGCTCTGGGCGGCCGAGCTCTTGCGGGGGTTCTTCTCGCCCTCCCTCTCCGCCTTGGCGTTGGCCTTCTTCGCCGTGTCGCTGCCCTTGCCGCTCTTCGCCGCCATGCCGGCCTCCCGGTCGGGGGTCGCCGTCCGGGTCCGGACGGTCGGGGCGCAGCCCCTACCCCGGGCCGAGCAGCCGGAACACCGCGGCACGGCCGGCCGTCGGGGTGCGACGCCGGCCCGGCGTTCCCACGGAGACGTGACGCGGGGCTGCGTCCTCGACGACGTTCCCGCGGGAACGCCCGGCACGGGCTCGTGGCGTCGGGGCTCCGCCCTGGTGAGCCGGCTCGTGCTCGCTCTAGCGTGAGCCATGCGCGCTGCGGTGATCACCGCGCTCACCGGGCCGGACGCTGTGGAGGTCCAGGAGCGGCCGGAACCCGTGCCCGGGTCGCACCAGGTGCTGATCGACGTCGAGTACGCCGGTGTCACCTTCCCGGACGTTCTGCAGACCCGCGGCCTGTACCAGCGGCGTCCGGACGTGCCGTTCACCCCCGGGTGGGAGGTGTCCGGGGTGGTGCGGGCGGACGCCGGCGGCTTCCGCGCCGGTGATCGCGTCGCGGCCATGCCGATGACCGGGGGCCTCGCCGAGAGCGTCGCGGTCGACGGGCACCAGGTGTTCCCGCTGCCCGACGGCCTGCCCTTCGACGAGGCTGCTGCCCTGCCGCTGAACTACCTGACGGCGCACTTCGCGCTGACCCGCCGCGCTCGACTGGAGGAGGGCGAGAGCGTTCTGGTGCACGGGGCCGCCGGGGGCCTCGGCACCGCCGCCTGCCAGCTGGCCGCGGCCTACGGCGCGCGGGTGATCGCGGTCGTGTCCACGCCGGAGAAGGGGGAGGTCGCCAGGGCGGCTGGAGCGCACGACGTCGTGCCCGTCGACGGCTTCCGCGACGCGGTCCACCGGCTGACGGGGGGCCGCGGGGTGGACGTGGTCGTGGACCCGGTCGGCGGTGACCGGTTCACCGACTCCCTGCGGTCGCTGGCGCGGGAGGGCCGGCTGCTCGTCCTCGGCTTCACCGGCGGCGAGATCCCCACCGTGAAGGTCAACCGGCTGCTGTTGACCAACACGTCCGTGCTGGGCGTGGCCTCGGCCGAGTTCTGGGCCGACGAACCCGACTGTCCCGGCCGGCAGTGGCGCGAGCTGGTACCGCTGATCGAGTCCGGCGCGATCGACCCGCCGCTCGGGCCGCTCTTCGCGCTGCGAGACGCCGCCGCAGCGATCCGCGAACTGGACGAACGCCGCGCCGCCGGCAGGGTGCTCGTCCGAGTGCGCTGACGGGCAGGCTCGCTTCGAAGGCAGGTGTGTCTGGAGCCGGCCTCGGTCATGCGCCGGCGGGAGTGTCTCTGAGCGGCCCACTATGAGACACCTCTGAGGGGCAAAGGATTGTCGGGACGCAGGAGTGACGCGATGCGGACGGCTGCGTCGAGGCGCAGGTGGGTCTTGGCGTTCCTCTGCACGGTTCAAGATCCGATGCGTCTCCCATCCCCGCTTCGCCGACCCTCGGATGCGAAGGGTGAGAGACGCGCCTCGTGAACCGGGGTGCCGCTGTGACCCGTGTTCTTGGCCGCAGAACGGTGCCAGGGTTGCGTCCGCAGGCCCAGGTCCCGCGGGACCCCGCGGGGCCCGGTGCACCGCTCACAAGAAGGTGGCCACCATGGCAGCTGGCACCGAGACCGCGGGGATCCCGACCTGGATGCGCATCTACGTCGAGGCATGGAACAGCCACGACCCGGCCAAGGTCCTTGCCTGCATGACCGAGGACGTCCTCCGGGACGACAAGGGACTGGGCGAACGCCTGGAAGGGGCCGATGCCGTCCGCCAGTCGATTGTGGACACGGCGGAGAACTTCTCCAGCGACTACCGCATCGATCTTGGTGAACTCATACTCGCGACTGATGCGATGTACGCCGCCGAGTGGACGATGTCGGGCACCAACGACCGAGAGGACAAGGCACGAGGTCTGCCGAACACCGGCCGCCAGTTCCGCATCCAGGGGCTGTCGATCGGGCGGCTGCGCGACGGGAAGGTGGCCGAGGAACGCCTGTACTACAACATGGCCGATTACCTCACCCAGATCGGCCTGATGCCCCAAGCCCCTGCGCCGGCCACTGTCTGACCGTCACGCGTCGGAGTCGTCCTCCCAGGGAGGATTCCTCCCTGGATCAGGCGTCCCCCAAGCCGCCTTCACGGCGGGCGCCCCGGTGTCCCTGAGCGGCCCACTCAGGGACAGCCGTGGCTCAGGAGTCGCGGAGCGGACGCGTTGGCCGGTGACGTCGCATGACGTTCCGGGTGCTCGTACCTACGGCGGACGACGGTCCCCGATGGCTGCCAGGTTGGGGGCAGAGCGCTGCAGGCCTGTCCAGGTGAGGCCGAGCCTCACAAGGCGCGCAAGAGGGCATAGCCTGAGTCTTCCGGAACCAGGTGCGCTGACTGGTGAGGACGGCGGCCATGAGACATGCCGTGAGGGGACACGAGGACATCCCGCGCGCTGTTGCGGGCCTAGCTGGGTCCTGCTGCTCTTCGGCCTTCTCTACCTCATCGCCGCAGCAGCGCCGGACAGCGGCATGTACTGGGACGTCGAGCGGCAGTCGACGACTGCGTGGATCGGCATCGGCTTGCTGGCCACGGCTGTGCCCGTGGGAGTGGTGGCCCTCGTCCTGGACCGGCACAACCACGTCCGCGACTACGCCCCCGGAGAGTCCCGCGCCGGGATCCGGCACCCGGTCGCGCTCGCCGCTGCTCTCGCCTTGGCCGCCCTGACAGCGGTGGTTCTCACCGTCATCGTGGCGCGTGCGTTCTGAGCCTGTACGCACCGTCCGCCGGCAACCGCCCGGCGACATCTGTACGAGATGACCCCGTGGTAAGCCATGGGAGGCCGCACCGTGATCCCTTTCTCCGGCTGTCCGATCGACCGCCCTCCCGCGAGTCCGGCCCAGGTGCCAACGCGGCCCACCATGAGGCAGGCACCCGACGCGGATCCCCAGCGTCCAGGTTGTCGGAACCCGCCCAGCGGACGGGGACCAAGGGCACTGCGATCGGCAAGGGCTGCTCCCTAGGTTCAGCGCCGTGACGAAGAAGCCACTGAGATGCCGACTCGGGCTGCACGCGTACGTCACGGAGCATCCCTCCGACGAGCGTCTCCATGGAGCCTTGGGGCGCGTATGCCGACAGTGCGGGAAGCGACAAGGCGATTACGGTGACGCCAACTTCTCCATCGGAGGGCCGAGCTGAGGGTGCCTTCCGCGGATGATCGGTCGCGTGCCCGTCTCTGGAGCCGCCTCTGAGGCCAGTCAGGCCGGCGTCCTCAAGCGGCCCACTGAGGGACACCCTCGCCATCCGGCCAACCAGGGGTCGCCTGGCAGCGTCGAGAGCTGCGCGTCGACGCCGCTATCGCGCCTGGGCGCGAAACCGCGCGGCGACGTCGAGCGGTTGGGCGAGTTGCGCGCCGCCATCAGGGAGTGCCTACCGGACGGCCAGCAGAAGCACGACAGGAAGACCTGACCCCAGCATGATGTGAGCCGCCGTGGTCCCTATTGACTCCGGTCAGAAGCCGGGTCAAGTGTGCGGTCGACGCCAGGCAACCAGGAGCGTCAGAGTCGAAGTTCCAGCTGGAGACGAGGGCTGCTCACCTCCCTACTGCACGCCGCCCGGCGGAGACATTCTCCGGCTGATCGCGGCGGTCCTTGCCGTCCGCTCAACGGCGGGGCTCTCGCTTCCTGCTCACCACAGCTGGCCCCGACTGGCGGAGGAGAGGAAGAAACAGTGCGTCGTTCAGCCCTCATTGTCGGAGTGATCGCCTGCGTCCTTGCCTTCGGGGTGGTCCCACTCGCGCAGGCAGCGCCTCCCGTCGAGCGATTCCACGACACCGGCACGGACACCGACGACAACTTCTGCGGCACCGGCGAGGTGGTCACCGTCACCTTCGACGTCCGGGGAACCGTCCATGCGGATGACGGCCTGGACATCTTCGTGACCGCTCACGGCACCCAGACGTTGACCGCGGAGTCGACCGGACAGAGCGTCATCTTGCACTTCGCTAACCGGTTCGTCAGCCACGGCGTGGAGAACCCAGACGGAACCGTGTCATTCACGGACACGGTCACCGGCCTGCCCGAGCAGTTCCGCACCCCCAACGGCGGGGTGATCACGCTTGACGCGGGCCTGATCGTGTTCGAGGGGACGCTCGACGCCGACGGGGAATTTGTCGAGCAGCACATCGTGGTGGTCCACGGCCCGCACCCTCAGGCAGAGAGCGAATTCGAGCTCTTCTGCCAACTGATCCCGGAGGCTCTGGGCATCGGCTGAGGAGCCTCTACCGGTTTCTCCCGCGATCCTAGCCGTCGGCACGCGCTGTTCCTCGGCGTGTGTCGACGGCCAAGGTCCCGTGGTGGCCACGGGTAGCGTCGCCGAAAGGGCAAGGCTAGGCGAGGAGCAGAAGATCGACCCGCCTCGCCGCGTCCAAGTGAGCAAGCGAGCACCTCTGCTGTCCGACATTCTCCGGCGCCGCCGCGCCTTGGACCGAGAAAGGAAGAACAGTCGCTTCGGGCGTCTACTGGAACGTGCACAGCGGACTGTCCGTGAAGCCGCCTTCGAGGCCAGTCAGGCCGGCGTCCTCTAGCGGCCCACTCAGGGACACACCGATATTGGCCGGGGTGGGCGGTTTGGCGCCCACCCCGGTTGCCTGCACGGGCCCGACTCGAACGGGCAGTTCCCCTCCACAACGGACGCATGAGCCAGGCGGGGCAACCCATGCGCCGAGGCCGCGGCCAAGGCCGACGGGCCACCGACCCCGTCGACGTTTCGATTGTGACCGAGTACCGGCGGCCAGCGGCGTCACCAACCGGTGTGTCCCTGAGCGACCCCTCCGGGACAGGCTTCGGTGACGCCTGCCCCGCAGGCCGGACGGGTGCGAGCTCGGCGACAGCCCTTAGAGGACGTTGCGGAAGTCCATGCCGACCGAGCTCGTCGGCAGGCCACGCAGGTCAACCGCCCGTGGCGCCGCGCGCCGACCACGCACTGGCGCACTTCCGCAACGACTCCTTAGTCAGCCAGCCTGTTCGAGGTGGAGCCAGCGACATATGGTCGGCGCCCGTCCCGTTCAAAGGAGTCACCCATGACACAGGTTGAATCCCGGCTGTCGTCTCCGGAATCGGTGGGGATGAGCGCCAACCGGCTGGAGCGCATCGCGCCTGCGCTCCAGAAGTACGTCGACGAGCGCGGCTATCCAGGCTTCGCGACGCTGGTGTCACGCCGCGGCCGGCTCATCCATGCCGGACTGGTCGGTTGGCAGGACCGTGAAGCAGAGGTGCCCCTGGCGGAGAACACGATCTACCGGTTGTACTCGATGACCAAGCCGATCATCTGCACGGCGCTGATGACGCTCTTCGAGGAGGGGAGGTTCCAGCTCGTCGACCCTGTCGCCAAGTGGATTCCGGCGTTCGGGGCAACGAAGATCGCCGGGCCCGGCGGGACGCTCGAGGACCAGTCGCCGCTGCGCCCGATGCAGATCCGCGACGTGCTCACCCACACGAGCGGGCTCACCTATGACTTTCTCGAGGACTTCCCGGTGGCGGAGCAGTGCCGCGAGCACCGGATCTGCAACGACCCGACGCGCACGCTGGAGCAGTTCGTCGACGAGCTCGCGACGCTCCCGCTCGCCTTCGCGCCCGGGACGCAGTGGCACTACAGCGTGGGCATCGACGTCGCGGCCCGTCTCATCGAGGTCATCTCAGGCCGAAAGCTCGGGGACTTCCTCCAGGAGCGCCTGTTCGGGCCACTCGGCATGACCGACACCGCCTTCGGCGTTCCCGAGTCAGCCCGCGACCGCCTCGCCGCCATGTACGGCCTGCCAGACATCGTCGGCAAGGACATGACCTTCAGCCAGCTCGCGATGGCGTTCGCCACGGGCGATCTCGGCCGCCGGGAGGTGGAATCGACCTACCCGAGCGACACGCCGGAGGTCTTTCAGCGCGGCGGCCACGGCCTGTTCGGCACCGCCTCGGACTACCTGCTCTTCGCGAACATGCTGCTCACGGGGAAGGCGGAGGACGGCAGCCGCATCATCGGGCGCAAGACACTCAAGCTGATGCACACGAACCATCTCACCCCGGCACTGCTCCCGTACGTGCTAGGGGGCATACCGGCGCCCGGCTACGGGTTCGGCCTAGGCTCTCGCGTCGCCATGGACATCGGCCAGACCGCGCTGGCCGGCTCCCCCGGCGAGTTCGGCTGGGCTGGTGCGGCGAAGACCTATTTCTGGGTCGACCCGGTCGAGGAGATCGTCGGCGTGCTCATGACGCAGCACATGGTCGGCTTCGACCTGCCCGAGGCCGACTTCCGGTCGGTCGTGTACGGGGCAGTCGAGGACTGACCAGCGGGTGCCGGGCGGTGGCGGCTTCTCCGCCGCCACCTGTGGTCGGTCATCGCGTACCACTAGTACGCCGATCAACTGCTCGACTCCTGCGCGAGCCAGTCGTGAATCGCAGGCCCGGCCCGTGGCGCGGATTGCCGACCAGTCCGCGCCTGGGTGTCTCAGAAGCCGCCTTCTGGGACAGCGGCGGAGGAGACGAGACCCGCAGGGCGGGCGTCAGTCGTTGCCGGCCTCCATGGCGGCGCGGTCGAGCAGCTCGTCGTCGCCGGCCGGGCCGCCGCGGGCGGCGATCGCCTCGGCGCCGCCCTGGGTCATGGCGCCGATGAGCCCGGTGGCGGCGGCCTGCGCGGCGCCGATGGCGACCCGCTCGGGGCCGCTGCCCACCATGCCGAGCGCGGCGTACTGCTCGAGCTTGGCCCGCGAGTCGGCGATGTCGAGGTTGCGCATGGTCAGCTGGCCGATGCGGTCGGTCGGCCCGAACGCCGGGTCCTCGGTGCGCTCCATCGACAGCCGGTCGGGGTGGTAGCTGAACGCCGGCCCGGACGTCTCCAGCACCGACCAGTCCTCGCCCCGCCGCAGCCGCAGCGTGACCTCGCCGGTGACCGCCATGCCGACCCACCGCTGCAGCGACTCCCGCAGCATGAGCGCCTGGGGGTCCAGCCACCGGCCCTCGTACATCAGCCGGCCGAGCTTGCGGCCCTCGGTGTGGTAGGCGGCGAGGGTGTCCTCGTTGTGGACGGCGTTGACCAGCCGCTCGTAGGCCGCGTGCAGCAGCGCCATGCCCGGCGCCTCGTAGATGCCGCGGCTCTTGGCCTCGATGACCCGGTTCTCGATCTGGTCGGACATGCCCAGCCCGTGCCGGCCGCCGATGGCGTTGGCCTCGAGCACCAGGTCGACGGCGGAGTCGAACTCCTTGCCGTTGATGCTCACCGGCCGGCCCTGGGCGAAGCCGACGGTGACGTCCTCGGTGGGGATCTCCACGGCGGGGTCCCAGAAGCGGACGCCCATGATCGGCTCGACGATCTCGATGCTGGCGTCCAGGTGCTCCAGGCGCTTGGCCTCGTGGGTGGCGCCCCAGATGTTGGCGTCGGTGGAGTAGGCCCGCTCGGCGCTGTCGCGGTAGGGCAGCCCGTGGGCGGTCAGCCACTCCGACATCTCCCGGCGCCCGCCGAGCTGCTCGACGAACGCGGCGTCCAGCCACGGCTTGTAGATCCGCAGCGACGGGTTGGCCAGCAGCCCGTAGCGGTAGAAGCGCTCGATGTCGTTGCCCTTGAACGTCGAGCCGTCGCCCCAGATCTGGACGTCGTCCTCGAGCATGGCGCGCACCAGCAGCGTGCCGGTGACCGCGCGCCCCAGCGGGGTGGTGTTGAAGTAGCTGCGCCCGCCGGAGCGGATGTGGAAGGCACCGCAGGTCAGTGCCGCGAGCCCCTCCTCGACCAGCGCCTGCCGGCAGTCGACCAGCCGGGCGACCTCCGCGCCGTAGGCGGTGGCGCGGCCGGGCACCGAGTCGATGTCGGGCTCGTCGTACTGGCCGAGGTCGGCGGTGTAGGTGCACGGGACCGCGCCGCGGTCGCGCATCCAGGCCACCGCCACGGAGGTGTCGAGACCGCCGGAGAAGGCGATCCCGACGCGTTCGCCGACGGGCAGGGACGTGAGCACCTTGGACACGGGGAAGATTATGCACGATCGCGCATGACCATGCAGACAGGGGTCAGGACGGCGGTGCGTCCCGGTCCGTCGGCGACCGGCGGACGACGTCGGCGAAGGACTCCTCCAGCCGCGCCCAGGTGGAGCTCCACTCCACCAGCGGGTCGAGGATCCGCTCGAAGACGGCGAGCTGCTCGTCGAACGCCTGCAGCTGCCCGATCAGGCCCTCGATGAGCTGCCGCTGGGCCTTCACCGACGCGGCGACCGAGCGCACCTGGGCAGCCGACATCGCCCCGGGCGGCGAGGGCAGCCGCGGCAGCGACAGCCCCGACGGCACGGCGCCGGCGGCCAGCCGGGTGGCCCGGTCGGTGAAGCCGCGCAGCTGCGCGACGAACTCCTCGACCGAGCGGGCCACCAGCCCGCTGTCGCGGGGCCTGTCCTCGGACTCGCTCACGCGCACCTCCCCCGGCCCGCCCGCCCCGGTGGGCGGGAACCGGCCCCAGTCTCGCGGCTGGGGACCTCAGCCGCCGGTCAGCGCGCGCAGTGTCTCCGCGTTGCGCACGGCGTGGCCGTGGCCGTCGTTGTTGAAGTAGGCGTAGACGTCGCGGCCCTGCGCCCTCCACTCCCCCACCCGGTCGGCCCACCAGCGCAGGTCGGCGTCGGCGTAGGAGCCGGCGTAGAGGTGTCCGGGGTCGGGGCCGTGCAGCCGGACGTAGACGAACGGCGCCGTGGCCCGCAGCACGCACGGCAGGCCGGCGCCGCTCATGACGCAGTAGGCGGCGCCGTGGCGCTCCAGCAGCGCGAACACCGCGTCGTCGTGCCAGCTGGGGTGGCGGAACTCGACGGCCACCCGCACCCACTCCGGCAGCAGGGACAGGAAGAAGTCCAGCCGGGCGTCGTCGCGGGCGGCGGCCGGGTGCAGCTGCACCAGCAGCACGGCCCGCCGCGGTCCCAGCTCGTGCCAGGCCGCGGTCATCCGCTCCACCCACACCTCGGGGGCGTAGAGCCGCTTGGCGTGGGTCAGGCCGCGCGGCGCCTTGACCGACAGCTGGAAGCCCTCGGGCAGCCGGCGCCGCCACGAGGCGAACGTCGCCGTCCGCGGCCAGCGGTAGAAGCTGGCGTTGAGCTCGACGGTGCCGAACCGGCGCACGTAGTGCGCCAGCCGGTCCCGGGGCGGCGTCCCGGGCGGGTAGAGGACGCCGTCCCAGTGGTCGTAGCTCCAGCCGGAGGTGCCGACGTGGACGGCCATCGCCCGGTGCGGGCCCTCAGGCCCGGCGCAGCCCCGCCAGCCGGGTCGCCCCGGCGAGGAGGCGGCCGTAGGAGCCGGGTGCCAGCCGCACCAGGACGTCGGGGACGGCGGCGCTCGCGCCGATGAGCAGCCGCGGACGGCGCCGCTCGACCGCCGTGACGATCCGCGCGGCGGCCCGGTCGGCCGGGTAGCGCAGCATCTTCGAGAACTCGCGCTTGCCCTGCTCGGCCTCCGCCGGGTCCACGCCGCTGGCCACCCGGGCGGTCTCGGCGATGCGGGTGGCGATGCCGCCGGGGTGCACGCTGGTGACGCCGACGCCGTCGTCGGCCAGCTCGTGGCGCAGCGCCTCGGTGAAGCCGCGGACGGCGAACTTGCTCGACGAGTACGCGGCCTGCCCGGCCGGGGCCATGATCCCGAAGATGCTCGACACGTTGACCAGGTGGGAGCCGGGGTGCGCCTTGAGCGTGGGCAGCAGGGCGTGGCTGAGCCGGACGGCGGCGCGGAAGTTGATGTCGAGGACCCAGTCGAACTCCTCGAGGGTCACCTGGTCGAACCGCCCGCCCAGCGCGACGCCGGCGTTGTTGACCAGCAGCGTCGTCCCGGGGTGTCCGGCGACGATCGCCTCGCCGGCCTCGCGCACCTGCCCGGCGTCGGCGAGGTCGGCGACCACGGTGTCGACCGACCGGGCGGGGAAGGCCGCCCGCACCGCGGCCGCGACCCCGGCGAGCCGCTCGGCGTCCCGGTCGAGCAGGACCAGGTCGTTGCCGCGGGCCGCCAGCGCCGGTGCCAGCGCGGCGCCGATGCCGCTGGCCGCGCCGGTGACGACGGCGGTGCCGGTGAAGTCGTAGGGCCGCATCACGCCGCCACCTCGCCGACGCCGGCCGTGGCGGGCTCGCGGACCGGGCGGGTGAACCGGATGCCCTCGTCCTCCAGCGGCCCGCGGCGCATGAGCAGCACGTCGCGGACGTAGTTCTGGTACAGCTTCCACGGCGCCCGGGACCCCTGCTTCGGCAGCGCCGCGAGGCTGCGCTGCACGTAGCCGGACGACAGGCCGATGAAGGGCGCGGTGCCGCCCTCGGGCGGGGCGAGCGGGGTGGCCGCGGCGTAGCCGTTGCGGTCGAGGTGCTCCAGCAGCCGGCAGACGTAGCGGGCGACCAGGTCGGCCTTCAGCGTCCACGAGGCGTTGGTGTAGCCGATCGTCATCGCGAAGTTCGGCACGCCGGAGATCATGAAGCCCTTGTAGGAGACGGTGCGCGACAGGTCGACGTCCTCGCCGTCCACGCGCAGCGCCATGCCGCCGACGGGCAGCAGGTTCAGCCCGGTGGCGGTCACGACGACGTCGGCGTCGAGGTGCTCCCCCGACTCCAGCGCGATGCCGGTCTCGTCGAAGCCGGCGATCCGGTCGGTCACGATCGACGCCCGGCCCTCGCGCAGCACGCGGAACAGGTCGCCGTCGGGCACCACGCACAGCCGCTGGTCCCACGGGTCGTAGGGCGGGTTGAAGTGCGTGCCGACGTCGACGCTGCCGGGCAGCTCCTTGGCCGCCGCCTTGGCCAGGACCCGCTTCATCAGCTCGGGCCGGCGCCGGCTGAGCTGGAAGGACGCCATCGAGACCAGCACGTTCTTCCACCGGACCACCGGGTAGACGACGCGGTCGGGCAGCCGGCGGCGCAGCTTCTCGGCGAGCGCGTCGCGGCCGGGCAGGCTCACGACGTAGGTGGGGGTGCGCTGCAGCATGGTCACGTGCGCGGCCCGCTCGGCCAGGCTGGGCACGAGGGTGACGGCGGTGGCGCCGCTGCCGATGACGACGACCCGCTTGCCGGCCCAGTCGAGGTCGTCGGGCCAGTGCTGCGGGTGCACCACCTGCCCGCCGAAGCGCTCCTCGCCGGGGAACCGCGGGCGGTGGCCCTCGTCGTAGCGGTAGTAGCCGGAGCAGACCGACAGCCACGAGCAGGTCCACGTCTCGGTCTCGCCGGTGCCCGCGCGCTCGGCGGTGACCGTCCACCGCGAGTCCTCGGTGGACCAGGAGGCGGCGACGACGCGGGTGCCGTAGCGGACGTGCCGGTCGACGCCGTACTCGCGGGCGGTGTCCTGCACGTACTCGCGGATGGAGGCGCCGTCGGCGATCGCCTTCGGGTCGGTCCACGGCCGGAAGGAGTAGCCGAGCGTGAACATGTCCGAGTCCGAGCGCACGCCCGGGTAGCGGAACAGGTCCCAGGTGCCGCCGATGGCCTCACGGGCCTCGAGGACGGCGTAGGTCCGGCCCGAGGCCTCGCGCTGCAGGTGGCAGGCTGCGCCGATGCCGGAGAGTCCGGCGCCGACGATCAGCACGTCGACGTGGCGGGCGGTGCTGGGCTCGGTCATGGCGCTCCTCGGGACGGCCGGGGTGACCTGCACGACAGTACTCGACACACTGTCGAGCCGGTCGACGGCGCGTCGATCAACCGGGGGCGGCGGCCGGGCCGTCGCCGCCGTAGACGGTGCGCAGCCACACGGTGAGCAGCACGTCGAGCAGGTCGTCCTCGGCCAGCGCGGGCGTCGTCCCGGTGGCGGTCGCGTGGATGACCCGCTCGTCCATCCAGTTCAGTGCGACGGCGAGGTCGCGGGCGGGCGGCCCGGGCGGGGCGGCGCCCCGGGCCCGCTCGGCCTCGATGGCGGCGGCGGTCTCGGCGACGAACTGCTCCATCACCTGCGACCACAGCGCGCGCACCTCGGCGCTGGTGGCCAGCAGGGACGCCGCCGCGGTGGTGAGCGCGCGGTGGGCGAGGAAGGTGTCGCGGACCGCCTCGAGCGCGCCCCGCCAGCCGGCGCGGACGTCGTCGCCGGCCCGCCGCAGCGCCGCGGCCCGGGAGGCGCGCGCCTCCTCGACCACCCGGTCGAGCAGCGCGAGCACGACGGCGTCCTTGGACGGGAAGTAGAAGTAGAAGGTCGGCCGGGAGATGCCCGCTCCCCGCGCGAGGTCGTCGACGGAGATGTCGGCCAGCGGACGCTGCCCGAGCAGCTCCTCGGCGGTGGTGAGGATGGCCCGCTCGCGGTCGTCGCCGGAGGGGCGGCGGGCGCGGCGTCCGCGGCTGCCGCCGGGCGGGACGGGGAGCGGTGCGGCCACGGCGGCGACCCTACCGAGCGTGGCTCGGTGCCCGGGGGCGCTCAGGGCAGCCGCCACACCGTGGTGCGGCGCAGGCCCGGGCCCTCGGTCTCGGGCACGTCGAGGACGGTGACCGGCTCGAGCCGCTCGTGCGGCAGGTAGGGCCGGCCCGGGTCGCCGACGAGGACGGCGCTGCCGCGGGCGCGGGCCCGGTCGAGGAAGGGCAGCACCCGCTCGGTCATCACGCGGTCGTAGCAGACGTCCCCGGCCAGGACGACGTCGACGTCCGGGGGCTCGCGGTGCAGGACGTCGCCGATGACGCTGATCCCGGTGACGCCGTTGAGGACCGCGTTGACCGCGACCGCCGTCCGGGAGAACGGGTCGACGTCGCTGGCCAGCACGTGCCGGGCACCGGCGAGGACGGCGGCGACGGCGACCAGCCCGCTGCCCGACCCGAGGTCGAGGACGCGGCGGCCGGCCACCGGGACGGCGCCGTCGAGCACGGCCCGGGCCAGCGCCTGCCCGCCGGGCCAGGCCGCGGCCCAGAACGGCGGGTCCTCACCGGCCCCGCCGGCGTCCTCCATCGCCTCCCACAGCGCGACGACGTCGTCGGCGACGTGCAGCCGCACCTCCGGGACGAGGGAGGGCCGGCGGACCTGGGTGTGCGCGCGGACGAACGCCGCGGGCACCACCCTGGTCACCGGCCCTCCCTCAGTGACGTACCGGAACGGCCCCCCTGGGTGACGTGCTGGAACGGCCCCCGTGCAGGGGCCCGCGCCGAGCGGAGCGAGGTGTGGGGGGCAGCGGGTCCTTCTAGTACCAGCCGGTGGCCTGCGAGTGGGCCCAGGCCTCGCACGGCGAGCCGTAGCGGTCGTTGATGTAGATCAGGCCGGCGTCGATCTGCAGGTAACCGTCGGAGGTCTTGGCGATGCCGGTGCTGGCCCAGGTGGAGTCGAGGAACTGCGCGATGCCGTAGGCGGTGCTGGTGGGGTTCTGCGCGGTGGGGTTCCAGCCGCTCTCCTTGCCCCACAGCTTCTCCAGGCAGGAGAACTGCTCGGCGCCGACGAGGCTGAGCGCGTAGTCCTTGAACGACCCGCTCTTGGCGGTGCTCGAGCCGCTGCTGCTGGCGGCCGGCGCCTCGGTGGCCGCGGCGGCCGGCGCGGCGGCAGCGGCCTGCTCGGCAGCAGCCTGCTCGGCGGCGGCCTGCTCGGCCGCGGCAGCCTCGGCAGCGGCCTGGGCCTCGGCGGCGGCCTGGGCCTCGGCGGCGGCGCGGGCGGCCTCCTCCTCGGCGGCGACGCGGGCGGCCTCCTCGGCGGCGGCCTGCTCTGCGGCAGCCTGCTCGGCGGCGGCCTGGGCCTCGACGGCGGCGGCGTCGACCGCGGTGCGCTGGTTGCGCGAGGCGGCGAGGTCCTCGAGGGAGGCGAGGGTGTCGTCCCCGATGGCGCTGGTGGTGGCCGCGTCCTCGTCCTCGGACTGCGGCGGGATGCCCAGCGCCTCGGCGACGCCCACGGAGGCGCTCGCGGTGTCGGTCCCGGTGTCGGCGCTGCCGCCGGTACCGGTGGCGGTCAGGACGCCGACGAGCAGGGCGCCGGCGGTGGCGGTGCCGAGCAGCAGCGCCGGACGGCGGGAGCCGAGCAGGCCGCGGCGGCGGGCGGGGGCCTCGTCGACGTCGGTGACCTCGACGGCGGCGGCCTCGAGGGTCTCCGGCGTGTCGGAGGCGGTGTGGCGGTTACGGGGCATGAGGGTGGGAACTCCGGGGGGAGAGAGCACGCGGCGGCCCGGGGCGTGGGCGCGCACACGCGGTCGCGGTCTACGGGGTCTGGCGGAGTGCGGGTCTCCGGCGGCTCCGGCGGTGCCGGGCGCGGCAGGGCAGGGTCGAGCCGGCGTCAGGAGGACGCGAGGGCACGCTGCGCGCGCCGGCGGCTGCACCTGCGGGCCACGGGGGCCCGGAGGCGGGGCATGCGGAGACTCCGTTCCTTCCGTGAGCCGCCTACCGAGTTAGCTGACGGGTTCGGGCGGGAAGCAGCCCTACGCGCCGGCGAGCGGAGCTCGCCGGGTGCGATTCACCCCGGCACTGCGGTGGGTCCCCGGCTCGCGTCCGCGGGGACGGACACGACTCGGCGGCGTCCGGCCAGGTTCCCCGGACGGGGAGGGACGACCAACCGGACGCCCGCCACGGTAGAGGCCGTTACCGGTCCGTGACAACACGGGGACCGGAGGGACGGGCGGGACAGGTGGGGTGCAGGCGGGACGGACGCCGACCCCGCGGCCGGCGTCCGCCCTGCTCAGCGAGCCGGTCAGGAGGCCGCGGCGACCTCGGGCCGGCCGGCCCCGTGCAGCATCGTGAGCTGCGACGCATCACCGACGGCGACCGGGTCGCGACCGTCCGGCACTCCGGCGGTCCCCCGGCGCTCGGCGAGGACGGGGACGTCCTCGGGCAGCGCCCCGGCGACGACCGCGAGGGCCCGGTCGATCTGGCCGGTCAGCCCGAGCAGCCACTCGCGGGCCTGGTCGCGCTCGTCGCGCAGCGGCGCGAGCTCGGCCTCGGCGGCCAGCCGGCGCTCGAGCGCCTCGGCGTCGGCCCGGGCGCGCACCTCGGCGGCCTCCCGGTCCCGCTGCTCGCGCGCCTCGGCGGCCGCGCGGTCGAGCCGGGCGCGCTCCTCGGCCGCTGCCCGGCCCACCTCCGCCGCCTGGCGGCGGGCCGCCTCGAGCACGGCCGCGGCCTCGCTGCGGGTCTGCTCGCGCAGCGCGATGACCGCCTCGCGCATCTCGGCGACCCCGCGGAGCCGCGCCTCGGCCTCGGTGCGGGCCTCGGCGAGCAGCCGCCGGGCCTCCTCCTCGGCGGTCGAGGTGACCGCGGCGGCCTCCTGCTCGGCCCGGGCCACCAGGGCCCTGGCCTCCTCCGGCCCGGGCAGCGACTGCCGCTCGCGGACCAGCGCCGCGAGCCGGCGCCGGGCGTTCTGCAGCTCGGTCGAGCAGGCGGCGTAGCGGCTGAGGAGGTGGTCGTTCTCCCGCCGCAGGACCATGACCTCGGTCTCGGCCCAGTCCACGTAGGTGTCCACCTGCGCGCGGTCGTAGCCGCGCACCGCCGTCTTGAACACCGGCCCCGTGCCCAGCAGGCCGTCGAGCCCGCTCGGTGCCCGTCTCGGGTCGTCGTCCCCGGCCGCTGCGTGCCGTGCGCGCCCCTCACCCACCTGCGACATCCCGGTCCCCCTCGGTACGCCGTCCGATCCGGTTCCCCGCTGGCCGGTCGGAGTGATCACAATCTCCCACCCCGGAGGACCGGCCGGACCGGCCCGACGGGCAGCGGACCGGGCCGTCGGAGTGGGGTCGTCGCGACGTGCCGGGGTGATCACGCAGCGCAGTGGATGTGTCTCGGCACGGTCACGAGAGCCTGGGAATGGATCCGGGTGGCCGGGAGTTCGGCGGAGTGCAGTAGTTGCACGCTCAACCACATGGAGCACGAGATGCAGTTCGGCGTCTTCTCGGTCAGCGACGTCACGACCGACCCCACCACCGGCCGCACGCCCAGCGAGGCGGAGCGGATCCAGGCCGTCGTCCGGATCGCGGAGAAGGCCGAGGAGGTCGGCCTGGACGTCTTCGCGCTCGGCGAGCACCACAACCCGCCGTTCTTCTCGTCCTCGCCCACCACGACCCTGGCCTACGTCGCGGCGCGCACGCAGCGGCTGCAGCTGTCGACGGCGACCACGCTGATCACCACCAACGACCCGGTGAAGATCGCCGAGGACTACGCGATGCTGCAGCACCTCGCCGGCGGCCGCGTCGACCTCATGCTGGGCCGTGGCAACACCGGTCCGGTCTACCCCTGGTTCGGCCAGGACATCCGCGACGGGCTGCCGCTGGCGGTCGAGAACTACGCGCTGCTGCGCCGGCTGTGGGACGAGGAGGTCGTCGACTGGTCGGGCCGCTTCCGCACGCCGCTGCAGGGCTTCACCTCGACCCCGCGCCCGCTCGACGGCGTCGCGCCGTTCGTGTGGCACGGGTCGATCCGCTCGCCGCAGATCGCCGAGCAGGCCGCCTACTACGGCGACGGGTTCTTCTCCAACCACATCTTCTGGCCGAAGGAG
Source organism: Geodermatophilus sp. SYSU D00814 (assembly GCF_054050055.1). NCBI lineage: Bacteria > Bacillati > Actinomycetota > Actinomycetes > Geodermatophilales > Geodermatophilaceae > Geodermatophilus > Geodermatophilus sp. SYSU D00814. The sequence continues at coordinate 179,221 of NZ_JBJGYP010000003.1, read as the reverse complement.
CACACGCAGCGGATGGTGGAGTTCTACCGCCGCCGCTTCGAGCACCACGGTCACGGCAGCGCCGAGCAGGCGATCGTCGGCCTCGGCGGTCAGGTGTTCGTGCGCAAGAACTCGCAGGACGCCGTGGACGAGTTCCGGCCCTACTTCGACAACGCGCCGGTCTACGGCCACGGCCCGTCGCTGGAGGACTTCTCCCGCGAGACGCCGCTGACCGTCGGCTCCCCGCAGCAGGTCATCGAGCGCACCCTCGGGTTCCGCGAGTACGTCGGTGACTACCAGCGCCAGCTGTTCCTCGTCGACCACGCCGGCCTGCCGCTGAAGACCGTGCTCGAGCAGCTGGACGTCCTGGGCGAGGAGGTCGTGCCGGTGCTGCGCCGGGAGTTCGCGGCGCTCAAGCCCGCGCACGTGCCCGACGCGCCCACCCACGCCTCGCGGGTCGCCGCCCGCGGCGGCGCGGTCGACCCCACCGTCCACGCCGCCGGTGACGACGTCACCGGGCGCACCGCCGAGGAGGTCTCCGCGTGACCACCCGCACCCTGGCCGTGGTCAGCGCCGGGCTGTCGACGCCGTCGTCGACCCGGCTGCTGGCCGACCGGCTGACCGCCGCGACGGTGGCCGCCCTGCGCGAGCGGGGCGAGGACGCCGTCGTCGAGGTCGTCGAGCTGCGCGAGCACGCGCGCGACCTGGCCGACGCCTTCGTCACCGGCTTCCCGAACGCGGCGCTGCGCGCGGCGATCGAGACGGTGACCGGCGCCGACGCCGTCATCGCGGTGACGCCGGTGTTCACCGCCTCCTACAGCGGGCTGTTCAAGTCCTTCGTCGACGTGCTGGAGAAGGACGCGCTCACCGGCACGCCCGTCCTGCTGGCCGCCACCGCCGGCACCGCCCGGCACTCGCTGGTGCTCGAGCACGCCATGCGGCCGCTGTTCGCCTACCTGCGCGCGGTGACCGTGCCGACCGCGGTGTTCGCGGCGAGCGAGGACTGGGCCGGCGGCGACGGTGCCGGCGGCGAGCTGGCGGCGCGGGTCGACCGCGCGGCCGGCGAGCTGGCCGACGTCGTCACCGGACGGCCGGCGTCGGCTCGCCCGGCCGACCCGTTCGCCGACGTCCCCTCCTTCGAGGACCTGCTGCGCGGCGGCGCGGCATAGGAAGCGATCCCCACGTCCTGGCGCCCACGACGTGGGGGGAGCTTCCTATGCCTGGGCGTCCTCCGAGGGGGGTGCCGAGCCGCCCTGGGGGGCCTCGGCCGTCATGACCGCGACGATCTGCTCGCGGTCGGCGGCCGAGGGCAGCCCCCACCCGGGCTCGTAGCCGTAGACCTCGCCCAGCGGGGTCGACGCCGTCCGCCCGGTGAGCACCTCGACCGAGCCGGTGTCGATCAGCCCCGGGTGCTCGACGCCGCAGGCCTCGGCCACCTTGAGCAGGTCGCGGCGCAGCGTGGCGACGTAGTTGGCCAGCCGCACCGACTTCAGCGCCGGGTCCAGGCCGTGGCTGAGCCAGGCGTTCTGCGTGGCGACGCCGGTCGGGCAGGTGTCGGTGTGGCACTTCTGCGCCTGGATGCAGCCGATCGCCAGCATCGCCTCGCGGGCGATGTTGACCATGTCGCAGCCGAGGGCGAACGCCACGATCGCGTTGTCGGGCAGCCCGAGCTTGCCGGCGCCGACGAAGGTGACCTGCTCGGCCAGCCCGCGCCGGGCGAAGGTCGAGTACACCCGGGCGAAGCCGAGCTGGAACGGCAGGGACACCGAGTCGGTGAAGATCAGCGGCGCGGCGCCGGTGCCGCCCTCGCCGCCGTCGACCGTCACGAAGTCCACCCCGCGGCCGGTGCCGGCCATGAGCTCGGTCAGCTCGTCCCAGAAGGCCATGTCGCCGACGGCGGACTTGATGCCCACCGGCAGCCCGGTCTCGGCGGCCAGCAGCTCCACCCAGTCGAGCAGGCCGTCGACGTCGCCGAACTCCGCGTGCCGGGACGGGCTGACGCAGTCGACGCCCTCCGGCACTCCGCGGGCGGCGGCGATCTCGGCGGTCACCTTCGCCCCCGGCAGCACCCCGCCCAGGCCGGGCTTGGCGCCCTGGCTGAGCTTGACCTCCAGCGCCCGTACCGGCGCGGACGCCACCAGGTCCTTGAGTCGCTGGAGGTCGAAGCGGCCTCGCTCGTCGCGGCAACCGAAGTAGGCGGTGCCGATCTGGAACACCAGCTCCCCGCCGTGCCGGTGGTGCACCGACAACCCGCCCTCGCCGGTGTTGTGCAGGCACCCGGCCAGCGCCGCGCCCCGATTGAGCGCCTCGACCGCCGCGCCCGACAGCGACCCGAAGCTCATCGCCGACACGTTGACCACCGACGCCGGCCGGAACGCCAGGCGCCGCCCGCGCGGGCCGCCGAGCACCTTCGCCGAGGGCAGCGCGACGTCGGAGGCGGAGTGCGGGTGCGACGGCGGGACGGCGCGGCCGAAGGTGCGGTGGTTGATCACCGGGTAGCCCGCCGTGTACTCGAGGTCGTTGTCGGTGCCGAACCCGAAGTAGTTGTTCTGCCCCTTGGCCGAGGCGTAGACCCACCGGCGCTGGTCGCGGGTGAAGGGCCGCTCCTCGTTGTTGCCCGCCACCAGGTACTGCCGCAGCTCCGGCCCCATCGACTCCAGCAGGTAGCGGGCGTGCCCGATCACCGGGAAGTTGCGCAGCAGGGTGTGCTCCCGCTGCAGCAGGTCCCGGGCGGCCACCGCCGCCACCGCGCCCAGCCCGGCCACCGCGGCCCGCGCCGCACCCCTCATGTCGCACCTCCGCTTGCGGTCAGGGCGCCATCCTGGCGCGGGACGACGGCGTCCGCGCCTCGGTGGCGCGCGGTCAGACCGGGTGGCCCGACGGGGTGTCGTCGAGGGCGTCCAGCGTGGCCAGGACGTCGGCCAGCGCGTCGGCGGACCGCTCGACCAGCGGGCGCACCCGGCGGTAGAGGTCCGCGGCGGCCGGGTCGGGCTCGACGGGGTCGGAGACGCCGACGAGCGCGGTCGCCGCGTCGAGGTCGGGCAGCGCGCCGAGGGCGTGCAGGCCGAGCAGCGCCGCGCCCAGGCCGGTGCCCTCCGGCGAGTCGGCCACCCGCACCGGGAGGTCGAGCGCGGCCGCCAGCGTGCGCACCCACAGCGGGGAGGCCACCGCGCCGCCGGTGGCGCGGACCTCGGTGACCGGCACGCCGGTGGCCGAGAACGCGTCGCGGACCAGCGCGAGCTGCTGGCACACCCCCTCGACGGCGGCCCGCACCAGGTGCGGCCGGCGGTGCTCGCGGCGCAGGCCGACGTAGGCGCCGCGCAGCCCGGAGCGCCACCACGGCGCCCGCTCGCCGAGCAGGTAGGGCAGGCACAGCAGCCCCGCGCTGCCGGCCGGCACCTCCTGCGCCTCGGCCAGCAACCGGGCGTCGAGGGCGTCGGCGTCCTCCCCCGTGAGCGCCTCCCCGCCGGCCAGGGCCTGCCCCGCCCAGCGCACCACCGAGCCGCCGTTGTTCACCGCGCCGCCGACCACCCACTGGTCGTCGGTGAGCGCGTAGCAGAACAGCCGGTGCGCGGGGTCGGTCGTGGGCTCGGGGACGACGACCCGCATCGCGCCGCTGGTGCCCAGCGACACCGCGGCGACCTGCGGGCGGACGGCGCCGAGGCCGAGGTTGGCCAGCACGCCGTCGGAGGCGCCGATGACCACCGGGGTGTCCCGGGGCAGCCCGGTCGCCGCGGCCACCTCCGGGCGCAACCCAGGCAGCACCGCCGTCGTCGGCAGCACCACCCCGAGCTGGTCGGCGCGCACCCCGGCGATCTGCAGCGCCTCGGGATCCCAGGACCCGGTGCGCAGGCCGTAGAGGCCGGTCGAGGAGGCGCACGAGCGGTCGAGCACCTGCGGGCCGCCGTGCAGCGCCGCGACGACGAGCTCCTTCACCCCGCCCCAGCGCGGCACGCCGGCCAGCCGGTCGGGGTCCTCGGCGCGCAGCCAGGCGAGCTTGAGCAGCGGGGACATCGGGTGCACCGGCGTCCCGGTGCGGGTGTGCAGCCCGCCGGCGCGGCCGTCGGCGCGCAGCGCCCCGGCGAAACCGGCGGCGCGGTCGTCGGCCCAGGTGACCACCGGGCCCAGCGGCCGGCCGTCGTCGTCCATGGGCACCAGACCGTGCATCGCCGCGGACAGGGAGATCCCCACGACCCGGTCGCCGCTCCCGTGGACGGCGGCGCTGACGGCGGCGAGCGCCTGGACGGCGGCGTCGGCGAGGCGCCGTGCGTCGAGCTCGGCGCGGCCGGGCGCGGGCATCGACAGCGAGTAGCCGACGCTGACCAGGTCGCGGACCCGCCCGTCGACTCCCGCGGTCACCGCCTTGGTGGCCGTCGTCCCGCTGTCCAGCCCGACCACCACGTCCATGCGCGCGATCCTGCCCGCGGCGGCGGTGCGGACGCGAGGTCAGCGCATGATCTCGACGAGCAGCACCCAGGCGTTCGCGCAGGCCGCCGCGATCCCGCCGACGAGGGCCCCGGCCAGCCAGTACAGCCCGCCGCCGTCGCCGAGGGCGAGCGACCCCGCCGCCGCCAGCAGGGCACCGGCCGGCAGCAGCACGATGACCGCCCGGCTCACCCGCCTGCCCCGGGGACGGCCGGCCTCCCCCTGCACCGGGACCAGCTCGGCGGCCCCGGTGACGGCGAGCACCAGCCCGGTGGCGGCGAGCTCGGCGGCGAGCACCGACAGCGGCTGGCCGGGGACGAGGACGAACAGGCCGGCCGCCAGCAGTGCCACCAGCAGCACCAGCGTCGCCCCGGCGCGACGGGGCAGCCAGGCGTAGGACAGGATCCGGTCGAGGTTGATCGAGACCGCGACGAACAGCAGCCCGGTCAGGGCCGCGGTGGCACCGACCGCCGCCACCGCCAGGTCGTGCCAGGCGTCGGGGCGGTAGGCGTCGGTGCCGCCGGCCTCCACGCCGGCCGATCCTGCCGCACGCTCAGCGGTAGGCCGAGCCCCCGCGCAGCCGGGCGGTGACGGCGGCGTGCAGCGGGGCGAGGACGACGCCGTCGCGGGCCAGCCGGGCGCGCAGCACGCGGCGGTGGCGCAGCACGCCGACCAGCCCGACCGCCCAGAACACGTACTGGACGGCGAACGCGGCGCGGAAGGCGCCGAGGTCGTAGGCGGTGGAGCCGCCCGGGGTGAGCGCGTCGAGGACCGCGCCGATGGCGAGGATCGTCAGCAGCGAGGCGACGAACCCGCCGACGTTGACCACGCCGCTGGCGCTGCCCTGGCGCTCGGCGGGGTTCCAGGTGCGGGCGTAGTCGAAGCCGATCATCGAGCCCGGGCCGTTGGTGCCGAGGACCACGACCAGCACCACCAGCAGCCACAGCGGCGCCCGGCCGGGCCACAGCAGCACCGCCGTCCAGGTGGTCGCGGTGAGGCCGAGGATGCCGAGCACGAGGACCGAGCGGCGCAGCGGCCACCGCCCGCACAGCCGGCCCAGCAGCGGGCCGACGGCCATGCCGACGACCACCAGCAGGCTCAGCAGCCCGGCCGCCGTCGCCGGGGCCAGCCCCTGGCCGAGGACGAGGAACGGATAGCCCCACAGCAGCGCGAAGACGGTGCCGGAGAACTGCGTGACCAGGTGGGTGTAGAGGCCGATGCGGGTGCCGGGCTCGCGCCAGGTGAGGGTCAGGCTGCGGCGCACCTCGGCCAGCCCGGCGGCGCTGCTCGCGGGTGTGCCGGGCGGGGCGTCGCGCAGCGTGGCCGACGCCAGGACCACGACGAGCACGCCGACCGCCGCGGCGCCGAGGAAGGTGCTGCGCCAGCCGGCGGCGTGCAGCAGCGCGACCAGCGGGTAGGCGGCCACGATCTGCCCGACCTGCCCGAGGATGCCGGTGAGCTGCGTGACGACCGGGACGGTGGGGCCGGGGAACCAGAACCCGATCACCCGCAGCACGCTGATGAAGGTCATGGCGTCCCCGGCGCCGACGAGCACCCGGGCGGCGACCGCGGTGGGGACGTCGGTGGCGATCGCCAGCACCAGCTGGCCGGCGGCCATCGTCAGCCCGCCGGCGAGGATCAGCCGCCGCGAGCCGAACCGGTCCAGCGCCACCCCGACCGGCACCTGCAGCCCCGCGTAGACGGCCAGCTGCAGCACGAGGAACAGCGACACCGCCGAGGCGCCGGCGGAGAACCGCTCCTGCGCCTCCACGCCCGCCACGCCGAGGGAGGCGCGGTGGAAGACCGCGACGACGTAGGCGGCCAGCGCGGTCAGCCAGACGGCGTAGGCGCGCAGCGGCGCACGGGCAGGCGTCGGGGGCGTCACCCAGGGGACGACAGCCCCCGGCGGCGATGTGTTCCCGGGGCGGGCGGTGAACCGCCTCACCGCCCGCCGCCGGCCGCGGCGTCGTGGGCCGGTCCGGGGGCCCGGCGGCCGTAGCATCCCGGCCGTGGAAGCCCTGGTCTCGCCGGCCGACCTCACCGAGGACGACGCCGCCCGCCGGGTGCGCATCATGCTGGCGCTGGCCACCTGCATGGCGGCCAAGGGCTACCGCGCCACGACCATCTCCGACATCGCCCGCGAGGGCCGGGTGTCCAAGACCGTCGTCTACGCGCACTTCCGCGACAAGGAGCACTGCCTGCTCGAGCTCTACACCCGGGCCAGCGACAAGATGCTCGCCACGGTGCGGGCCGCCCAGGCTGCCGCGGCCGGGCTCCCCTGGCGCGACCGGCTGCGGACGGCGGTGCGCGCCTACCTGGAGGTGCTCGCCGCCAACCCCGAGGTGGCGTGGGCGTCGCTGGTCGAGGTGCAGGCCGCCGGCCGCCCGGCGCTCGCGCTGCGCCGGCAGGTCATCGACCGCTACGTCGAGCTGATCAGCGGCGTCGCCGCCGACCTGGCACGCCAGCACCCCGGCGAGGTGCGCCCGGTGGACCGCGCGCTGGTGCTCGCTGCCGTCGGCGGGCTCAACGAGCTGATGCTGGCCCGGGTCGAGCGCGGCGAGGCCGCGGCGCTCGCCGAGGACACCGACGTCGCCACCGAGGTGCTCGTCCAGCTCGTCGCCCGCACCGCCTGAGCCGGCTCACCCGGCGGCGGGCTACCGGCCGGTAACGTCGCTGGTTACCCTCCGTCGAGACCTCGCTCACAGCGATCGGAGTTCCATGGCCTCACCTGCGGACGTCGGCGTCCCCGCCGCAGAGCCGGCGACCGGGACGGCGCCGCGGGCGGGCTCCCCGCGCACCGTCGTGCAGCTGCGGGTCGACCGCGAGGCCCTCGTCCCCGCCGTCGCCGCGGCCCTGGTGGCCGTGCACCTGCTGCTGCGCGCCTGGACGGCGGCCGGGGGCTGGCTGACCCGGCAGGACCTGCTCGCGCCGGCCTCCCTCATCGGGCTGACCGGCGAGGTGCCCGGCCCGCCCGCGGCCGCCGCCCTCGCCCGCGGCGTGGCCTCGGTGGCGCCCTACTCCTGGCCCGGGCTGGTGGCCCTGGAGGTGGCCGGCCAGCTCCTCGTCGACCTGCTGCTCTACCGGCTGCTGGTCGACCTCGCCGGCCGCCGCCCGGCGGTGCTGCTGCCGTTCACCGTCTACCTCACCAGCTCGCTGCCGCTCGTCGGCGGGCTGTGGTGGAGCGCCGCGCTCGTCCAGCTGCCCCTGCAGCTGGTCCTGCTGACGGCGGTCGGCGCGCACGTGCGGCACCTGCGGACCCGCGCCCCCGGACCGGCGGTGGTCGCCGGGCTCGCGGTGGCGGGGGGGCTGCTGTTCGCCGGCTGGGTGGCGCTCGTCCCGCTGCTGCTCCTCGCCGGCACGCTGGCGTGGGCCACCGCCGGACCGCTGCGGGAGCGCGTGCGGGCGCTCGCGCGGTGGCGCACCGCGTGGGCCGCGCAGGCCGCCGGCGTGTTCGCCGGGCTGCTCGCCCGGGCGCTCACCGACGCCGGCCCGCTGCTCGACCCCACCCGCCTCCACGCGGCGGCCGGGGCGGCCCCCGGCGAGCTGGCCCGCACGGTGCTGCCCGGCCTGGTCGGCGGCCCGTGGGGGTGGCGGCCGGTGGCGCTGCCGTTCGCCGTCCCCGAGCCCCCGCCGGCGCTGGTGTGGGGCGCGGGCGCCGTCGTCGCCGCCGTCGTGGTGGGCAGCGTGGTGCTCGCCCGCGGCGCGCTGCGGGCGTGGCTGCTCGCGGCCGCGGCCGGCGCGGTCGTCCTGCTGGCCGAGGGTGCCGCGCCCGACCGGGCCGACGTGACCGGCGGGCTGCCCGCCGGCACCGTCGCGCCGGCGACCCTGGCGCTGCTGGCGGCGCTGGGCCTGACGCTGGCCGTGCTGCCCGTCGTCGGCGCTCCCCCGGTGCTCCGGCGGCGCCGGGCGGCGGGTCTCCCCGCCCGCCTCGCCCGCCCGGCGCTGGGCGTGGCGGTGGGCGGCGCGCTCGCCGTCGGCTGCGTGCTGTCGACCGCCGGGTTCGCCTCCTTCTGGTCGGTCAACGCCACCCGCGACTACGTGGCGGAGGCGCGGGCGTCGGTGATCGGGCGGCAGGACCTCGTCGTCGCCGACACCACCGTGCCCGAGGAGGTCGTGCCGGGGGCGCTCGCGCCGGCGAACCGGGCCTCGGTGGTGCTCTCCGGGCTGCCGGCGCAGCCGCACTTCCTGCAGGTCGGCGAGGTGACCCACCAGCTCGCCGCGCTCGACGACCGGGGCCGCGGGCAGCTCGCCGCCGTCGATCCGGTGACGACGTCGGGCCCGGGGCCGCAGCCGGACTGCGGCTGGCAGGTGGCCGGCGCGCCGGTGACCGTCCCGCTGCGCCAGGCGGTGCCGCCGGGCCGGTGGATCGTGCAGGTCGCCTACATCGCCGGCGGCGCCAACGCCGTCACCGTGCAGGCCGGGGACACCCTCGGCGGCAGGCTGGTCGGCGCCGGGCTGCGCGACCTGTACCTGCAGGTCGACGGCGCGGTCGACGAGCTGGTGGTCGCCGTCGACGACCCGGGGGTGCCGGTGTGCGTGGGCGTGGCGACCGTCGGGACGCCCCGTCCCCTGACGCCGGGCGGGGGCTGACCGCGGTGCGCTACCCCTGCCTCAACGGCCTGCGCGCGCTGGCCGCGCTGGCCGTCGTCACCACCCACGCCGCGTTCTGGGCCGGCGCCTACACCCCCGACCCCGGCGGGTTCGCCCTCGCCCGCCTCGACGTCGGCGTCGCGGTGTTCTTCACGCTGTCGGGGTTCCTGCTCTCCCAGCCGTTCCTGCGCGCCGCCGCCGAGGACCGGCCCGCCCCGCGCACCACCGCCTACCTGTGGCGGCGGGCGCTGCGGATCCTGCCGGCCTACTGGCTGTGCGTGGCGCTGGCGATGCTGTTCCTCCCGGGCAACGAGGGCGCCACGGCCGGTGACTGGCTGCGCTTCCTGACGCTGACGCAGATCTACTCGCGCGACTGGCACGCCGAGGGCCTCGACCACGCCTGGAGCCTGTGCACCGAGGTCGCCTTCTACCTGCTGCTGCCGCTGCTGGTCCGCGTCCTGCTGGCGGTCGCCGGCGGGTGGCGGCCGCGGCGGCTGCTCGCCGGGCTGGGGGTGCTGTCGCTGCTCGGGTGGGGCTGGAGCCTCTGGGCGGCGAGCGACCCGCTCGTCCTCGGCTCGCTGACCCTGTGGCTGCCGGCCTACCTGTCCTGGTTCGCCGCCGGGATGGCCGTCGCGGTCCTCACCGTGTCGGCACCCGACCGCGCGCCGGTCCGGGCGGTCGAGGTGCTGGCGTCGAGCCCGTGGACCTGCTGGGCCGGCGCCGCCGCCCTGTTCTGGGTGGCCGCCGGCCCGCTCACCGGCCCGGTGCAGCTGGACCAGGGGCTGACCGGCCCGCAGGTGGTGGTCAAGCACGTGCTCTACACCGGCGTGGCCGCGCTCGCGGTGCTGCCGCTGGTGTTCGGCGACCAGACCCGCGGCCGCGCCCGCCGCGTGCTCGCCAGCCGCCCGGTGCACTGGGCCGGGGAGATCTCCTACGGCGTCTTCCTGTTCCACCTGCTGCTGCTCGTGGCGTTCTGGGACCTGTTCGAGAGCCCGCTGCCGGTGGTGCTGGGCGGCACGCTGGCCGCCGCGGTCGCGGTGGCCGCGCTGTCCTACCGGGTCCTGGAGCGGCCACTGGTGGAGCGGCTGCGCTCGGTGGTGCCCGACCGGCCGCCGGTGCGGCCCGCCGACCGGGCCGTGGCCCGCGACGAGGACGAGGCGCAGGCGCTGGCCCCCTGACCGGTCTCCGGTCCTCAGCCCCGCCGGGGCAGCCGCGCCGCCAGCCGGGCCGCCGGCCCGCGGAGGCCGGGCGCGGGCAGCACCGTGGCCACCACCGCCGCCACGGCGGCCAGCGCGAGCACCTGCCGGGCGGTGCCGGTGGCGGCCGGCACGGTGAGCAGCAGTCCGCCGGCGACCCCGACGGCGGCCGCGGCGATGCCCCCGAGGACGGCGGCCCGCCGCGCCCGCAGCGCACCGGCGACGGCGACGGCGGCCGCGAGCAGGCCCAGCCCGACCACGCCCCCGACCAGCGCGGTGCCGGCGACGGCGGCCACCACGACCAGCACCGTCGCCCCGCGACCCCGGCGGCGTTCGGCGGTGGTCCGGGTGCGCCGCACCGGCACCGACGCCAGCAGCACCAGCAGCAGCACCGCGCCGGCGCCGGCGGCCAGCGCACCCCGGTAGACCGCGCCCGGGGTGAACTCCAGCGACACCGTGCCCGCGGCCCCGGGCGGCAGCACCCAGCCCTGCTGCCAGCCGTCGACGGCGACGGACTCGAGGACCGCGCCGTCCAGCGTCGCCGTCCAGCCGGGGTTGGTGTTCTCCGGGACGACGAGCAGGGTGGCCTCGTCGCGGGCGGCGACCTCGACGGCGCGGTGCTCGGCGTCCCAGCGGGTCAGCGCGGCCGCCTCGCGGCCGGGCCCGGGCCCGAGGTCGGTCGCGACGAGGGTGGCCGAGCGGACGGCGAGGACGTCGGTGCCCGCGGCGACCAGCCGGTGCTCGCCGGCGGCCAGCCGCACCGCGGGGTCGCCGCAGACCTGCAGCTCCAGGGGCTCGAGGTCGCGCAGCGCGCCGACGGTCGCGGTCGCCGTCGTCGCGCGGGTCTCGCCGTCGACGGTGACCGCGGGACCGTCCCCGCACGGGACGGTGACCTCGGCGGCGGGGTCCAGCGGCGCGGCGCTCCCGACCTGCAGCTCGCTCACCCCGGTGCCCAGCGGGGTGACGAAGCGGGTGACCGGGTCGAAGGTGTCCAGCTCCAGCGGCGCCGCGAGGGTCACCTGCAGGCGGTCGGTGGTGACCGGTGCGAAGCGGACGGCGCCGTCGTCGTCGAGCCCGAGGGTGCGCGGCAGGCCGCCGGCGGTGAGGGTGACCGCGGTGGGGAACGCGGCGGCCAGGCCGGGGGTGGTGACCACCCGCAGCGAGTCGACGGTGCGCGGCCGCGGCCAGGTGAGGGTGAGGGTCGGCGCGGCGTCGCCCGGGTCGGCGTGCCACGCGGTCGCGGGGTCGCCGTCGACCGCCGCGAGGGCGCTGCCGCGCGGGTCGGCCACCGCGGTGCTGCTGGCCGCGACGGTGACGTCGAGCCCGCCGGCCCCGGCGAGCAGCGCGTCGAGCGCCGGCCCGGGGCGCGGCACCGCGGTGGCGGTGAGCTCGGCGCGGGCCGGGTCGGCGGCGGTGAACACCCGGTCGAGACCCGCGGGCTCCTCCGCGCCGGCCACCAGCGCGGCGGCGCACCGCGGGGTGCCGGCGGCGTCGACCACGCAGCCCGACGCCGACCCGCCGGGGCCCAGGGCGTCGAAGGCCCAGGCCGCGACCTCGCCGTCCGGCGCGGGGGGAACCAGCGAGCGGGTGACCCGCACGCCGGGCACCGCGACCTCGGCCAGCGCCAGGGCGGCGCCGTCGTCGGCACCGATGGCCAGCGTGGCGGTGGTCCCGGCGGGCAGCGGCAGGTCCTGCGGCCCGGCGACCGGGCGCAGCGGGCGGGTGATGGTCCCGCGGTCGGTGGTGAGGCGGACCTCGGCGGGCGCGTCGGCGGCGGTCGCTGCGTCGAGGGTGATCGTCACGCCGGCGGCCAGGAACGGCCGGTCGGCGGTCAGCCGCCACTCCGCCGGGCCGGTGTCGCCGTAGCCGGCGGCCGGCCGCCACGCCGTCGCGGGGTCCCCGTCGAGGGCGGCCCACGGGGAGGCGTCGGGACGGGCGCCCCCGGCGCTGCCGGCGTCGGAGGCCGAGCTGGAGGCGGCTGCGGTGCCGCCGGACCAGCGGACGGCGGTCTCGCCGCGCGCGAGGTCGGCGTCGAGGTAGTCGCGGGCCGGGCCGGTCAGGCGCCGCGGGTCGTCCGGCGCGAGCGCGGCCGACGTCGCCCCGGTGATGCGGCCGAAGGCGCGCTCCCGGCGCACCAGCGCGTCGCCCACCATCCCCGGGCCGACGCCGTCGGGTGCGGCGCCGGCGAGGACGGTCGGCCGGTCGCCGAGCAGCCCGCGGTCCTCCAGCGCGAGCACCGCGTCGGGGCCGCCGGCCACGGGCACGGTCTCGGCCAGCGGCGCGGTCCACGCCCGGGGGGCGGTGCCCGCGACGGCGTAGACCTCGATCGCCGGCGCCGGCTCGACCAGGCCGGCGTCGAGGACGATCCCCTCGGTCCAGGGCAGCGCCGGCACGGTCGGGCCGAAGGCGGCGACCGGGGTGATGCCCGGCGAGTCGCGCAGCGCCTGGCGCACCAGGACCGAGCGGGTCGAGGCGGCCGCCCCGGTGTCGAGGTCGTTGCGCAGCACCAGGTGGGAGACGCCGGCGCGGGCGAGGAACCGGGTCAGCCCGGCGGAGCCCTCGCCGCGCTCGAGCCGCCGCTCGACGGCGTCGAGGACCCGGATGTGGCCCTCGGGGGTGAGCGGGATGGCGTTGCGGACGTCCCACGGCGAGTCGGCCAGGGGCTGCAGCGGCTCGTCCTGCGGGCTCCCCCACGCGTAGGTGCCGAACGACGACGCGGGCACCAGCAGCGCGCGGCCGCTGGGCTGCTCGGCGGCGAGGAAGCCGGCCGCCTCGGCCCAGTAGCCGGGCACCTCCTCGAAGCCGGTCGGCGGCGCGAGCCGCCCGGCCAGCGCCGGGGAGGCGGTGGCGACCAGCGCGAGGACGACGGCGGCGAGCGCGCCGCGCACCGCCAGCCCACGGGGTGCCGGCCAGCGGGCGGGCCAGGACGCCGGCCGCGGCCCGGGCCCGTCCTCCCGCAGCCGGCGGGCGAGGACGCCGACCAGGTGGGCCAGCGCCAGGGCGAGCGGCAGCCGCAGCACCGGGTCGAACTTGTGCACGTTGCGCAGCGGGGCGAGGGCGCCGTCGAGCGCCGCGTTGAGCGGGCCGGCGAGCAGCCCGTCGACGGTGGCGAGGTGCCCGAGGGTGACCAGCGCGACGCCGGCGAGCAGGCCCAGCACCAGCCAGGTGCGCTCGGGCAGGTCACGGCGGGCCAGGGACAGCAGGCCGGCGCCGGCCAGGACGAGGGTGCCGGCCGCGGGGAGGGTCTCGGCCACCAGCACCCACCCGGCCGGCCAGGTCGGCCCGGTCGCGGTGCCCAGGTAGGCCAGCCAGTGGTCGACCCCGCGCAGCACGGAGAGCACGTCGGTGGGGGCGGTGGTGACGTCGGCGTTCTCGATGTAGTCGAGGAACGGGGGGCTGTAGCGCCCGAGCAGCAGCAGCGGCCCGGCCCACCATGCGGTGGCCAGCACGACGGCGCCGGCCCACCACGCGGCCAGCCGGCGGCGCAGCGGGCCGCCCGGCCGGGTGAGCAGCCACAGCACCGGCAGCGGCAGCACCGCCGACGCCGCGACCGCGTTGACCCCGCCGGCGCAGAGCACCGCCAGGCCCGACAGCGCCGCGGCCCGGCGCGGGGAGCGGGCCGCCGCGGCGCCGACCAGCGGCACCAGCACCCACGGCGCGACCGCCATCGGCACCACCTCGACGGAGGTGGCGCCCAGCGCGGTGACCATGCGCGGGGCCAGCGCGTAGGCCAGCCCGCCGACGATGCCGGCGGCCGGCGAGCCGATCCCGAGCCGGCGGGCCAGGACGACGACGCCGAGGAAGGCGGTGCTCATCAGCAGCGCCAGCCACAGCCGCTGCACCACCCAGGCGTCCAGGCCGACGGCGTCGCCCAGGGCGAAGAAGGGACCCATCGGGAACAGGTAGCCGTAGGCCTGGTTCTGCACCTGGCCGGCGAAGCCCTCGGGTTCCCACAGCTGCAGGGCGCGGGCGAGGAAGCCGGCCGGGTCGACGGTCAGGTCGAGCTTGGTGTCCGGGACGACCCGCCCGGGCGACTGCGAGAACGCCAGCCCGAGCAGGCCCAGGCACACCACCGCCAGCCGCACCCGGTGCAGCAGCACGCCGGCGCGGGGGTCCGGGGGCGTCCCCGTCGCCGCCCGGGACGCGACCGAGCCCGCCGGGAGGGTCCCGGCGGGCTCGGGGACGAGCGTCGCGGTCACGGCTCCAGGAGCCGGCCGCGCGGGGCGGCGGGCGTCACCGGGCGACGGTCACCGGCTCGGTGGCCGTGGCGGCGGGGGCGCCGTCGGCGCGGTGCGCGCCCGGCCGCGAGCGCAGGTACAGCAGGGTGCCGACGACCAGCAGCACCAGGCCGAGCCCGAGGAGGGCCAGCGGCACGGTCCGCTGCACGGTGGTGATCTGGTCCCGGGTCTCCGCGGCGTCGGCCGCGGCCTCGGCCAGCCCGTCACCGGTGGGGCCGAGCTCGGCCTCGAGGACGGTCAGGCCGGTGTCCCCGCTCGGGCCGCGCAGCACGGTGACCGGGTGCTCGACGGAGCTGACGATCTTGCCGCTCACGGGTTCGACCAGGATGGTCCGCTCGCTGCTGTAGACGACGTCGGCGGTGACCGTGTCGGCGCTGGACTCGCCGGCGAAGGTGCCGGGCACCTCGGCGATGCGGATCACCGTCTCGGGCACCGACTGCACGAAGCGGTACACCTCGACGCCGTCGACCTCGTCCTCGCCGTCGTAGCGGGCGGGGACCGCCTCGCCGACGTTGCCGTTCCACACGTCGTAGTCGCGCTGCTCGGTGCCGAACGGGAAGGTGAGGGTCAGGCCGTCGATGTCGGCGCTGGCCGAGTCGCAGTCGACCGCCTCGGCGGTCTTGCGGTCGAGGCAGTTGACGACCTCGGCGGGCTCGGTGAGCAGGTCGCCGTCCTCGTTCGTGATCGTGGTGCCGGAGTTCCACACCGCGACGTCGTCGGAGGCCTCCTCGGCGGCCGGGTCGCCCTGCACGGTCAGCCGCGCGGTGACCTCGCCGGTGACCTCCGACAGCGTCTCCCCGTCGAGGTAGGTGGCCTCCGGGTCGACGACGGTCCGCGACGCCTCCTGGTCCAGCGGCAGGCTCACCAGCGACGGCGCGAGGAACAGCCGGACGGCGAGGGCGGCACCGAGGCAGAGGCCTCCCAGGCCCAGCAGTACGAGCCCGAGGACACGTCGGCGCATGTGGAGGGACCTCCCGAGGCGTTGCGACGGCTCCTGCGGCGTCGCGGCGGCGTCACATTACTGTCGGGTAGGCCACAGGCCAACCCGGGCCGGTTCCGGCCGGTACCGGTCCCCCGTTCGGGGGTGGTACGGGTCGTTACCGCCCCGTCGGTCGCGCCGGTAAGCGCCGTTACCACCCCTCAGGGGGAACGGCGGCGCAGCACGAGGACGACGTTCCACGACGCGACCTCGCGCAGCCCCGGGACGCGGGCCACCCACGCGGCCCACCACGGGTGGTAGCGCGGGAGGACGGCGAGCAGCTCGGCGTCGGGGCAGCGCCGCGCCCACCGCACCGCCGCCCCGGCCGAGACGGCGAACAGCGACTCCCCGTAGCGGTTCTTCGGCTCGTGGCCGGTGCGCCGGCGGTAGCGGCGGCGGGCCCGTGCGCCGCCGAGGTAGTGCCAGGGCGCGGTCTCGTGGCCACCCCAGGGGGACAACCACGGCGTGAACGACAGCAGCACCGTGCCGCCGGGGCGGGTCACCCGCACCATCTCGTCGGCCATCACCCACGGCCGGGCGACGTGCTCGAGCACGTTGGAGGAGTAGCAGACGTCGACGGCGCCGCTGCGGACCGGCAGCGCCTCCCCGCTGCCCCGCAGGGTGCCCGGCTCCGGCTCTCCCCGCGCGGCCATCTCACCGGCGTCGGGCTCGAGCCCCACGTAGGCCGCCCCCGCCGCGCGGAAGGCGCGGGCGAAGTAGCCGGGGCCGCCACCGACGTCGAGGACCGTGGCGCCGTCGAGGTCGGCCCACCGCGACAGCTGCGCGACCGAGTCCTCGGCGAGCGCGCCGTAGAAGCTGTCGGGGTCGGTCTGCTCGACGAGGAATGCGCGGAAGAGGCGCACCGACCGTTCGAGAGTGGCGGTCCGGTCCATTCCGTGCGGGCTCCCTCTGTCGTCCGTTCGGGCGGGTGGAATGGCTGGTACGCGTCTGTATCGTGCCGCGGGTGATCCGCGTCTCCCGCCGCCGACGACCGCCGGCCGACGTCCTCTTCGTCAACTGGCGCGACGAGCGCCACCCGGAGGGCGGCGGGTCCGAACGGTACGTGCACCGCGTGGCGGAGGGCCTGGCGGCCGCCGGGCTGGACGTGGAGCTGTTCTGCGCCGCGCACGAGCGGGCGCCGCGCGAGGAGGTGCTGCGCGGGGTGCGGGTGGTCCGGCGCGGCGGGCGGCTGGGCGTGTACCCGCGGGCGCTGCTGCACGTGGCGCGCCGCCGTCCGCGGCTGGTGGTCGACGTGCAGAACGGGCTGCCGTTCTGCAGCCCGCTGGTCCGCCGCGCGCCGGTGGTGGTGCTGGTCCACCACGTGCACCGCGAGCAGTGGCCGATCGTGTTCGGCCGGCTCGGCGGCGCGCTCGGGTGGTGGCTGGAGTCGCGGCTGGCCCCGTGGGTCTACCGGCGCTCCCGGTACGTGACGGTGTCCGAGGCCACCCGCACCGAGCTCGCCGGTCTCGGGGTGTCCCCCGCCCGGGTGAGCGTGGTCCCCAACGGCGTCGAGCCGGCCCCGCCGGTGACGGTGTCCCGCTCGGCCACCCCGCGGCTGGTGGTGCTGGGCCGGCTGGTGCCGCACAAGCGGGTCGAGCACGCGCTGGAGGTGCTCGCCCGGCTGGGCGGGCGCCGGCCGGACCTGCGGCTGGCGGTCGTGGGCGAGGGCTGGTGGGAGGAGCGGCTGCGCGCCGAGGCCGCGCGCCTCGGCGTCGCCGACCGGGTGGAGTTCCACGGCTTCCTCGACGAGGTGGCCAAGCACGCGCAGCTGGCGCGGGCGTGGGTGCACCTGTGCCCCTCGGTCAAGGAGGGCTGGGGGCTGGTGGTCACCGAGGCCGGCGCGCACCGGACGCCGACGGTGGGCTACCGATCGGCCGGCGGGCTCAACGAGTCGGTGCGCGACGGCCGCACGGGGCTGCTGGCCGACGACCTCGACGGCCTGACCGCGGCGGTGGAGCGGCTGCTGGGCGACGCGGCCGAGCGGACGGCGATGGGCGCGGCCGCGGCGCGGCACGCCGCCGGGCTGGACTGGGACTCGAGCGTGCGGGGGTGGGGCGCGGTGCTGGCGTCCGCGCGGGCGGACGCCGGCACCGGGTCAGCCGCGGGTGCCGTAGTCGAGGACGTCGATCGGCTGCTGGTCGCTCTGCTCGACCGCGGAGGTGTCGGGGTCGACCACGGCGGTGACGCCCGCGACGGCGGCGGCACCGACGCCGGCACCGGCGCCGAGGGACAGCAGGACGGCCAGGAGGGTCTTCACGCGGCGACTCGATTCTCCGGGGGACGGCGACGGAGCGGGACCATAGACGCCGCGACCGTGATCCACAACGCGGCGCCCCCCACGGTCCCCAGCGCGGTCCCGTGAGCCACGAGCACCGCCGCGGTGCGCAGCGCACCCGGCCGGGGCCCCGGCTCCGCGCCGGGCACCCGGTACAGCCGCAGCTGCGCGCCGTCGACGAATGGCGGCAGGGCGGTCACCGCCGCGGGCACCGGCGGGCCGGGGGTGCCGCGCTCGACCAGCACCCAGCCCACGCCGAGCCGGGCCAGCCGCGCGGGGTCGCCGGCGGCGGCGAGCACCTCCGCCGCGCGGCGGTCCTCGCCGCGGACGGCCACGCCGTCGACGACCAGCGTGTCGTCGCCGACGACCGGCCGGGTCAGCCAGCGGGCGGCCGGGTCCAGCTGCGTGCGGCCGCCGTTCCAGGCGAAGGCCCGGTATGTGCCCGCGGGCAGGACCAGCACGTCGCCGGGCGCGTCGCCGTCGGCCAGCACGTCGCGGACGGTCTGCCACTCCCCCGGCCAGGCGGCCGGCTGCAGCCGGCCCCCGACGCCCCAGGCGAGGTCGGGGACGGCGACCAGCGGCAGCAGCAGCGCCAGCCCGGCCACCGCGCCGGCGGCCGCGCGGGGCAGCACGGCGCCGGCGGCCACGACCGCGCGGCGGGCGCCGAGGCCGGCACCGACGGCGAGCGGCAGCGCCCACCAGGCGGCCCACTTCTGCCCGTCGCGCAGCAGGCCCGCGCCGGGGACGCCGGAGACGGCCGCCTCCAGCAGCGCCGCGGTGCCCGGCAGCGCCCCGGCGACGGCGAGCAGCAGGCCCGCGGCGCCGAGGAGGAGCAGTCGCGTGCCGGCGCCGGACCGCACGCCGCGCCCGGCCCAGCCGGCGACGGCGAGGGCGAGCAGCAGCGCGGTGACCAGCGGGACCAGCGCCGAGGCCCGGCTGCTCGGGACGGCGGCGGCGTTCCAGACCCCACCGGTGCCGAGCACCGCCCCGACCGCGCCCGACCAGTTCTCCCCGCGCGCGGCGAAGGCGGCCACACCCGCGGGGTCGGAGGTGGCGGCGGCGGGGCTGAGCAGCCCGGCGACCACCCACGGCGCCGACAGCAGCGCGACCGCGGCCAGGCCGGCGGGGGCGCGCCGCAGGCCGGTGCCGGCCAGCACCGCCCCGGCGGCGAGCAGGCTCCCGGTGGGGGTGAGCGCCGCCGGCGCGACGGCGAGCACCAGCCGCGGCCACGCCCGGGGCTCCCCGGCGCGCAGCCGCAGGCCCGCGCGCACGATCCAGGGCAGCGCGGCCCAGCCGGCCAGCAGCGCCCAGTGGCCGATGAGCAGCCGCTCGGCCAGGTAGGGGCTCCAGCCGTAGACCAGCCCGGCGACCGCGCCGGCCACGCCGCGGCGCCCGTCGGCGTCCGGGGGCACCAGCCGCGCCGCGCCGAGCACCGCGGCGGCGACGACGAGCAGCAGCACCGCCTTCTGCACCAGGTCGCCCGGGACGACGGCGGTGACCAGCGCCAGCGCGCCGTCGACCGGCACCGCCCGCGGCAGCGAGCCACCCAGCGCCAGGGCGTCGAGGTCGAGGTCCTGCCGCGGCACCGAGACCATGTCGACGAGGTTCACGTGCCCGGGCGCCAGCGCCGGCGCGGTGACCAGCACGGCGACGCCGAGCGCGAGTCCGCGGGCCGGCCACGGGGAGCGGTCGGGCGCGACGGAGGACTCCAGCGAGCCGTCGGGCGAACCCGTCACGCGTCCCCTTCCCTTCCGCCGGTCCCCGCACCGGGGCTCCCGCAGGGTAGGGCGGCGGCGTGACCGTCCCCCGCACGCCGCACCCGGAGGGGGGAGCCGCGCGCGCCGTGCGGGCGGTACCGGCCGCCGTGCTGTCCGGCGCGCTGCTGGGTGTTAGCGCGCTGTCCTACGTCGTCACGGTGCTGGCCGCGCGGCTGCTCACCCCGGCCTCCTACGGCGAGCTCGCCGCGCTGCTCGGCGTGCTGCTGGTCGGCGTCGTGCCGGCCACCGGGCTGCAGACCGCCGCCGCCCTGCACCTGGGCGAGCGCCGGGCCGGCCCGCCCGGCCGGGCCGCCCGCCGGCTGCACGCCACCGCGCTGCTCGCCGCGGGCGCGGCCGGGCTGGCCGGGCTGGCCGCGGTCGTGCCGGTGGCCGCGCTGCTGCGGCTGCCCGACCCGGCGCCGGCGCTGTGGATGGTCGCGGTGCTGGTGCCGCACACGCTCGTCGGCGCCTACGACGGGATCCTGCAGGGCACCGGCCGCTACGGCCGGCTCGCGGTCGTCGTCGGCGCGTTCGGGCTGCTCAAGGCCGGGGGCGCGGTCACCGGCCTGCTCGCCGGCGGCACCCCGGCCGCGGCGCTGGCCGGCATGGCGGCCGGCTGCACACTGGGCGCGCTGGTGTCGTGGGCCGGCTGCGGCCGGCCGGGGGTGTCCCGCGGCCTCCGCGGCCCGGCCCGCTCGGCGCTGCGGGCCTCGGGCGCGCTGCTCGGGCTGGTGCTGCTGGTCAACCTCGACCTGCTGCTGGCCCGCCACCACCTGCCGGCCGCACTGGCCGGGGAGTACGCGGTCGGGGCGGTCTTCGCCAAGGTCGCCTACTGGCTGCCGCAGGGCGTCGGGGTGGTGGTGCTGCCCCGGCTGGCCGACGCGGCGGGCCGGCGGCGGGCGCTGTCCTCGGCGCTGGTGGTGGTCGCCGCGGTCGGCGGGGTGCTGACCCTGGCCACCGCCGCGCTGGGCGCCGCGTCGCTGCCGCTGGTCGGCGGGGCCGCCTACGGCGCCCACCTGGGCGGGTGGACCTGGGTCTTCGCCGCGTCGGGCACCGCCCTGGCGCTGGCCCAGCTGCTGCTCTACAACGGCATCGCCGCCGCCGACCGGGTCGCCGCGGTGGCCGTGTGGGGCACGGTGGCGCTGGAGACCGCCGTCGTCGGTGCGCTCGCCGCCACCGGTCTGCTGTCGGTGCTGGCGGTGGCGGCCACCGCGGCCGGCACGGGTGCGCTGCTGGTCGCCGTCGGCCTGGCGCGGCTGTCCGCCGCGCCCGTCGCGGTCGCCGACCCCCTGGCCGAGGCGGAGGTGGCGGCCGCGACGGTCAGCGGCGCGCCGGTCGCAGTGCCAGCACCGCCAGCGCCCCGGCGGCGCTGAGACCCGCCGCGGCCAGGGCGGCGGTGTCCCAGCCGGCGACCAGGCCGGCCGCGGTGCCCGCCGGGGTCCCGGCGGTGACCAGCAGCACGACGAGGGTGACCCCGACCGCGGCGCCGAGGTAGCGCGCGGTGTTGTTGGCGCCGCTGCCCATCCCGGCCCGCTCCGGCGGCACGTGCGCCACCGCCTCCTGCCCGAGCGCGGCGTTGACCGCCCCGTAGCCGACGCCCAGGACGACCAGCCCGGGCAGCAGCCGCAGGCCCGACCCGCCGGCGTCGAGGACCGCCAGCGCGGCCAGCCCGGCCGCCGACACCCCGAGGCCGGTGGCCAGCAGCAGCCGCCCGTCGACGCCGGGGACCCAGCGCAGCCCGACCGAGGTCACCGTGGCCACCCCCGACCAGACCAGGACCAGGACCGTGGTGGCCAGCAGGCTCTCCCCCAGCGCGCGCTGCAGCACGGTGGCGAGGAAGGACAGCAGCCCGACGGTGGCCGCACCGGTGACCAGCGCGCCGACCAGGGCGGCGTCGAAGCCGCGGACGCGGAAGAGCGCGAGGTCGACCATCGGCGCGGCGACCCGCGACTCGGCGAGGACGAACGCGGCGCCCAGCAGCACGCCGCCGACCAGCAGCGCCGCCGTCGTCGCCGCGCCCGCGCCGGAGCGGGGGGCGACCAGGCCGACCAGCAGGCAGGTGACCGCGGCGACCAGCAGCACCGGCCCGGCGACGTCGACCCGCGGCCGGCGCCCGGGCGCGGACCGCGGCAGCAGCAGCCGCGCCGCGACGGCGAGCAGCACCGCCACGACGGCGGTGGCGACGTGGGTGGCGCGCCAGCCGGTGTCACCGTCGAGGACGACGGCGGCCAGCCCGCCCACGCCGGTCCCCGCCCCGATCGCCGCGCCCCACACCGCGGCGGCCCGCGCCCGCGCCGGGCCCAGCGGGAAGACCTGCGCGACCAGACCCAGAGAGCAGGCCAGCACCGCCGCGCCGCCCACCCCCTCGACCAGCCGCCCGGCGACGAAGACACCGGTGCCCGGGGCCGCTCCGGACACCGCCGCGCCGACGGCCAGCAGGACCAGCCCGGCGGTGAACACCCGCCTCCGGCCGAGGGAGTCCGCGGCCGCGCCGGTGACCAGCAGCGCCGCGGCCAGGCCGACGCTCATCGCCGAGAGCAGCCAGGCCTGCCCGCCCGGGCCGGTGCCGAGCTCGCGGGCCGTGGCGACCGAGGTGGCCAGCGGGGTGACGAAGGCGGCGAGGACCACCAGCGTGCTGGTCGCGACGACGGCCAGCGTCCGCGACTGCAGCGGGGCCGCGGCGTCGGCGGCGGGTGGGCGGGACCGGACCGAGCTGGACACGCGTGCCCCCAGGGGATCGACGTCGTCAGTTGGATTTCCGAACCGACGAGGAGCCACGGTAGCAGGTGACCGCCGCCGGGCGCACCGGTCGCGCATGGTCTGCGCGGGGCGCGGGCAGGAGCACCGCCGGAGGGCACCGCCCGGGTGCCGCAGGAGCAGGGAGGAGCGCGCCGATGGCGTCCGTCATCCACTTCACGATCGCGACCGTCGCCGAGGAGAGCCCGGACTTCCGCCGGGTGCTGTGGACGGGGAAGAACACCCAGCTCGTCGTCATGACCATCCCGCCGGGTGGGGAGATCGGCGAGGAGGTCCACGAGGACATCGACCAGATCCTGACCTTCGTCAGCGGCGTCGGTGAGGCGAAGGTCGGGGGCGCGACCAAGAAGGTGGCGCAGGGCGACCTCGTCGTCGTCCCGGCCGGGACCAAGCACAACTTCGTCAACACCGGCGAGAACCCGCTGATCCTGTACACGGTCTACGGCCCGCCGGAGCACGCCGACGGCGCGGTGCACCACACCAAGGAGGAGGCCGACGAGGCCGAGGAGTCGGGGCAGGACGAGCCGCCGACCCAGGAGTGAGCCCCGTCCCCGGTGCCTCCCCCACCCGCGGGAGGCACCGGGGACACTGGTCCGGTGACCGCCGTCGACGCCGCCACCACCGAGATCACCGAGGCCCTGCGACGGACCGGCATCGGCGACGTCGACGACTCCGGCCTCGCCCGCGCGCTGTACTCCTCCGACGGGTCGCTGTACCGGGTGCTGCCCCGCGCCGTCGTCCGCCCGCGCGACGCCGACGAGGTGGTCGCCGCGCTGCAGGTGTGCCGGGAGCTCGGCGTCCCGCTGACGATGCGCGGGGCGGGCACCTCCATCGCCGGCAACGCGGTGGGCACCGGCGTCGTCGTCGACACCAGCCGGCACCTGACCCGGGTGCACGCGATCGACGCCGAGGCGCGCACGGCGGTCGTCGACCCCGGCGTGGTGCAGGCCGCGCTGCAGGTCGCCGCCCGTCCGCACGGGCTGCGCTTCGGGCCCGACCCGAGCACCGCCAACCGCTGCACGATCGGCGGGATGATCGGCAACAACGCCTGCGGCTCGCGCGCGCTGGGCTACGGCCGCACGTCGGACAACGTGGTCGGCCTCGACGTCGTCACCGGGACCGGCCGGCGGCTGCAGCTCGTGTCCGGCGCCGAGCCGGCCGGGCTGGACGAGCTGCGCGCCCTGGTCGCCGCCGAGCTCGCGACCATCCGCACCGAGCTCGGCCGCTTCGGCCGCCAGGTGTCGGGCTACTCGCTGGAGCACCTGCTGCCCGAGCACGGCTTCGACGCCGCCCGTGCCCTGGTGGGCAGCGAGGGCACGCTCGCCGTCGTCCTCGGGGCCACCGTGCGGCTGGTCGCCGACGCCCCGCACCGCGGCCTGGTGGTGCTCGGCTACCCCGCGATGGCCGACGCCGCCGACGCAACCCCCGGCCTGCTGCGGCACGGCCCGACGGCGGTGGAGGGCCTCGACGAGCGGATCGTGCAGCGGCTGCGCGACGTGCCGGCCGCCGTCGTCCCCGACCTGCCCCGCGGCGCGGGCTGGCTGATCGTGGAGCTGACCGGCGACACCGTCGCGGAGGTGCAGGCGAAGGGTGCCGCCGTCGTCGCCGACGCCGGCGCGGTGGACTCCCTGGTGGTCACCGACGTCGCGCACGCCGCGGCGATCTGGCGGATCCGGGAGGACGGCGCCGGCCTGGCCGCGCGCACCTCCGACGGGCGGCCCGCGCACGCCGGCTGGGAGGACGCCGCGGTCCCGGTGACCTCGCTGGGCGCGTACCTGCGCGAGTTCGAGACGCTGCTGGACGGGCACGGGCTGCAGGGGGTGCCCTACGGGCACTTCGGCGACGGCTGCGTGCACGTGCGCATCGACTTCCCCTTCGGCCGGGAGCCCGACCGCGGCCGGGCGGCCTACCGCGCCTTCGTCGAGGACGCCGCGCGGCTGGTCGCCCGCTACGGCGGGTCGGTCTCCGGTGAGCACGGCGACGGCCGCGCCCGCAGCGAGCTGCTCGGCACCATGTACTCCCCCGCCGCGCTCGACCTCTTCGCCCGCGTCAAGGGCCTGTTCGACCCCGACGACGTGCTCAACCCCGGCGTGCTGGTGCGCCCGGCACGGCTCGACGACGACGTCCGGGTGGCCGCCGCCCCCCGGCTGCGCGAGGGTCTGGCGCTGGCCTACCGGCACGACGGCGGTGACCTCTCCAACGCCGTCCACCGGTGCACCGGCGTCGGCAAGTGCCGGGCCGAGCCGGCCGGGGTCGGGGTCATGTGCCCGTCGTGGCCGGCGACCCGGGAGGAGAAGGACAGCACCCGCGGTCGCGCCCGGGTGCTGCAGGAGATGCTCGCGCCCGGCGGCCCGGTGCGGGACTGGCGTTCGCCGGAGGTGCACGCCGCGCTGGACCTGTGCCTGTCGTGCAAGGGCTGTTCGCGCGACTGCCCGACCGGCGTGGACATGGCGAGCTACAAGTCCGAGGTGCTGCACCAGAGCTACCGGCGGCGGGTCCGGCCGCTGTCGCACTACACGCTCGGCCGGCTGCCGATGTGGTCCGACCTCGCCGCCCGGGCGCCGCGGGCGGTCAACGCGGTGCTGCGCAACCGGCTCGGCGGCCGGCTGGCGAAGTGGGGCGCCGGCGTGGACCAGCGGCGCGACCTGCCGGCCTTCGCGGCGCGCACGTTCCGGCAGCGGTTCACGCCCCGTCCGGGCGGCGGCGCACCGGTGGCGCTGTGGGTCGACTCGTTCACCGACCACTTCGCGCCGGAGGCCGCGCACGCCGCGGTCCGGGTGCTGGAGTCGGCCGGCTACTCGGTCCAGGTGCCCGGCGACGACACCTGCTGCGGGCTGACCTGGACCACCACGGGTCAGCTCGACACCGCGAAGCGGGTGCTCGGCGACACGGTGCGGCGGCTGGCCCCGCTGGCCGACGCCGGCATCCCGATCGTCGGCGTGGAGCCCTCCTGCACCGCGGCGCTGCGCAGCGACGCCGTCGAGCTGGTCGACGACCCGGCCGCGGCGCGGGTCGCCGCGGGCACGCGGACGCTGGCGGAGCTGCTCACCGCCACCGAGGGGTGGGCGCCGCCGTCGCTGGCCGGCGTCGAGGTGGTCGCCCAGCCGCACTGCCACCACCACGCCGTCATTGGGTGGGCGGCCGACGAGCGGCTGCTGCGCCGCGCCGGCGCGACGGTGACCCGGCTGGGCGGGTGCTGCGGGCTGGCCGGCAACTGGGGCGTCGAGCGCGGCCACCACGACGTGTCGGTGGCGATCGCCGAGCAGCAGCTGCTGCCCGCCGTCCGCGCCGCCGGACCCGACGCCGTCGTCCTGGCCGACGGGTTCTCCTGCCGCACCCAGCTCGACCAGCTGGCCGGCCGGCGCGGCCGCCACCTCGCCGAGCTGCTCGCCGACGCCCTCGACGAGGCATAGGAAGCCATCCGCACGTCTCGGACGCGAGAACGTGCGGAGAGCTTCCTATACCTCGACGGACGGGAATGGGCGGCCGGCCGCGGTGTTGGCGCCGGGCATGACGACCATCGGCATCATCGGCGCCGGCCACATCGGCACGGCGCTCGCCCAGGCGGCCACCGACGCCGGCCACGACGTCGTGCTGGCCAACTCCCGCGGTCCCGAGACGCTCACCGACCTGGTCGAGGCCATCACCGCCCGCCCGACGCGGACGGGGTCGGTGCGCGCGGCGACCGCCGCCGAGGCCGGTGCCGCCGGCGACCTGGTGGTGGTGACCGTGCCGCTCAAGGCGATCGGGGACATCCCCGTCGAGCCGCTGGCCGGCAAGGTCGTGCTCGACACGAACAACTACTACCCGCAGCGCGACGGGCAGGTCGCCGAGCTGGACGACGGGTCGACGACCTCCTCGGAGCTGCTGCAGCGGCACCTGCCCACCTCGCGGGTGGTCAAGGCCTTCAACCACGTCCTCGCCGCGCACGTCACCGCCCGGCGGACGCCCCCCGGCACCCCGCACCGGCGGGCGGTCGCGATCGCCGGGGACGACGCCGCGGCGAAGGAGACGGCGACCTCGCTCATCGACGGGCTCGGGTTCGACGTCCTCGACCTCGGCCCGCTGTCCGAGAGCTGGCGGATCGAGCCCGGCACCCCCGGGTACGGCCCCGACCTCGACCTCGAGGGCCTGCGCCGCGCGACCGCGGAGGCCTCCCGCGAGAGGTGAGGCTAGGCGGCGCGGCGGGTGAGCCGGTCGCGGGCCGCGGCGAGGACGGTCGGCGCCAGCGCGGCGGCGATGCGGGCGTAGCCGGTTGAGGACGGGTGGAACCGGTCGGCGGAGAACAGCGCCGGGTCGGCGGTGAAGGCGCGGCCGACCTCGGCGGCCACCGGCGCGACGACGGCGCCGTGCGCCCGCGCGACCGCGGCCTGGCGCTGCTGCAGCACCGCGCACGCGGCCTGCACCGCCGGCCGGAGCGCCGGCGGCACGAACGGCACGCTGGACATGTCCGGCGCCGGCACCACGACGACGTCGGTACCGCCGGCGCGCAGGTCGGCCACGGCGGCGCCGAGCGCGGCGGCGGCCGCCTCGGCCGGCAGGAAGCGGGCGAGGTCGTTGGCGCCGACCACCACGACGGCGAGGTCGGCGCCCAGCGGCGCGGCCCGGCGGACCTGGGCGGCGAGGTCCCGGGAGACCGCGCCCGGGACGGCGAGCACGGTGAGGTCGGTGGCGGTGCCGTCGTCGCGCAGCGCCTGCGCCAGTCGCGGGCCGAGGCCGTCCTCGACCCGGGCGGCACCGGTGCCGTGGGCGATGGAGTCACCGAGGACGACGAGGCGGAGCGGAGCGGTCACACCAGGGACAACGCCGGCCGGCGGGGCGCTCTGCCCGGCGGGCCCGCCTCCCGGCGGTGACCCCCGCCACCGGCCGCGCGGGCTCCGGCGGGCTGCCACGATGCCCGCGTGGTGGACCTCGAGGAGACCCTGCTGCCCGGCGTCGGCGTGCGCTACGGACTGACGACGCGCGACGGTGACCGCCTGGCCGTCGTCGTCCGGCGCGAGGGGGGCGTGGAGGTCGCGGTCTACGACCGGCGCGACCCCGACCGCACCCGCGGCGTCATCCGGCTCGACGCCGACGAGACCGGCGTGCTGGCCGAGCTGCTCGGGGCGCCCCGGCTGACGCAGCGGTTCGTGGACCTCTCCCGCGAGGTCCCGGGGCTGGAGTCGGCCCGGTTCACCGTGCGGCCCGGCTCCCCCTTCGACGGGCGCCCGCTGGGCGACACCCGGGCCCGGACGCTGACCGGCTGCTCGATCGTGGCCCTGGTCCGGGCGGCCGACGTCGTCCCCTCCCCCGGGCCGGCCGACGTGCTGCACGCCGGGGACGTGCTGGTCGCCATCGGGTCGGCCGCCGGGCTGGGGCAGCTGGCCGCCCGGCTCGACGGCAGGTCGTAGGCCGGCCGCGTGCACGGCACGGAGGCGCTGCTGGTCGAGCTGGGCCTGCTCTTCCTCGGCCTGGCCGCCCTCGGCCTGCTCGCCCGCCGCCTGGACCTCTCCCCCATCCCCCTCGTCCTCGTGGCCGCGCTGGCGGTGGGCGAGGGTGGGGTGGTGCCGCTGGGCACCGCCACCCCGTTCCTCGAGGCGGCGGCCGAGATCGGCGTCGTGCTGCTGTTGCTGGCCCTGGGCCTGGAGTTCTCCCCGGACGAGCTCTTCACCTCGCTGCGCCACCACGGCCGCTCCGGGGTCGTGGACCTGCTGCTGAACGCGCCGCCGGGCCTGGTGGCCGGCCTGCTGCTGGGGCTGCCGTGGCAGGGCGCGCTCGCGCTGGCGGGCATCACCTACATCTCCTCGTCGGGCATCGTGGCGCGGCTGCTGGCCGACCTCGGCCGGCTGGCCAACCGGGAGACGCCGGCGGTGCTGTCGGTGCTGGTGCTCGAGGACCTGGCGATGGCGCTGGTGCTGCCGCTGCTCGCGGTGGCGCTGGCCGGGGGCGGTCCGGTGGCGGCCGGCGGCGGGCTGGCGCTGGCGGCCGGCACGGTCGTGCTGGTCCTGGCCGCCGCCCGACGGCACGGTCACCAGCTGGGGCGGCTGCTCACCTCGCCCGACGACGAGCAGGTCCTGCTGCGCCTGGTCGGGCTGACGCTCCTGGTGGCCGGCGCGGCGCAGGCGCTGGGCGTGTCGGCCGCGGTCGGCGCGTTCCTCGTCGGGCTGGCGCTGCCGGCGCCGTTCGCCGAGCGGGTGCGGCGGATCCTCACGCCGCTGCGCGACCTGTTCGCGGCGACGTTCTTCGTCGCCTTCGGGCTGGCCACCGATCCCGCCGACATCGTGCCCGTGCTCCCGGCGGCGCTGCTGCTGGCCGCGGTCACCGCGGCGACCAAGGTCGCGACGGGCTGGTACGCCGCCGGCCGGGACGGCGTGGGCAGGCCAGGACGCTGGCGGGCCGGGACCGCGCTGGTCGCCCGGGGGGAGTTCTCCGTGGTCATCGCCGGTCTCGCCGTGGCCGCCGGGCTGACCGAGCTCGGCCCGCTGGCCACCGCGTACGTGCTCGTGCTCGCCGTGGCCGGTCCCCTGCTCGCCCGGCTGCCCGTGCCGCGCCTCGCCCGCCCGGAGCGCCCGGCGACCGCCTGAGGGCACCCGGACGCGACGGGGCCCGGCCGGGAGCGATCCCGGCCGGGCCCCGGCGAGGTGCTGGAACGGCCTCCCTGCAGGGTCCCGCCGCGAGCCTGCGAGCGGCGGGGGCAGGGAGGTCCTTCGTCAGGCCCTGGGGCCGCCTGCGGCGTAGACGACCTGGCCGGAGACGAAGCCGGCGCCCTCGCTGACGAAGAACGACACCAGGTGCGCGATGTCCTCGGGCTGGCCCACCCGCGCGACCGGGATCTGCGAGGCCGCGCCCTTGACGAAGTCGTCGAAGGGGATGCCCATGCGCTCGGCGGTGGCCTTGGTCATCTCGGTCTGGATGAAGCCGGGGGCGATGGCGTTGGCGGTGACGCCGAACTTGCCCAGCTCGATGGCGAGGGTCTTGGTGAAGCCCTGCAGGCCGGCCTTCGCCGCCGAGTAGTTGGCCTGGCCGCGGTTGCCCAGCGCCGAGGTCGACGACAGGTTGACCACGCGGCCCCACCCGGCCTCGACCATGTGCTTCTGGCAGGCGCGGGTCATGAGGAACGAGCCCCGCAGGTGCACGTTCATGACGACGTCCCAGTCGACCTCGGTCATCTTGAACAGCATGTTGTCGCGGGTGACGCCGGCGTTGTTGACCAGCACGACCGGCGCACCGAGCTCGGCGGCGATCCGGTCGACGGCGGCCTGCACCTGCTCGGCGTCGCTGACGTCGGCCCCGACGCCCAGCGCGCGACCGCCGGCGCCCTCGATCTCCTGCACGGTGTCCTTGGTGGCGGCCTCGTCGAGGTCGACCACGGCCACGGCGAAGCCGTCGGCGGCCAGGCGCTTGGCGGTGGCCGCGCCGATGCCGCGCGCGGCGCCGGTCACGATGGCCACGCGGGGGGTTGCCTCGCTCATCGCTGTTCCTCTCGCTGGTGGGCGCGGCGTCGGTGCCGGCCGTCCGTGTGGGGGCCACCCGACGGGGAGTACCGGCGAGTAGCCCACGCTGCGCCGGACACGTTACGTCGGGCCCGGGGCGATCCTCCGGAGGCCCCGCCGGGCCGGGATCGAGCCCGGGATCAGGGCCAGATCGAGGCGACGACGATCGCGGCGACCGACAGCTGCGCGGCGGCGCTCACCAGGCTGGCGGGGTGGAAGCCGACCTCGGTGACGAGATGGCCCATCTTCCCGGGCGTGAGCAGGTCGAGGGCCACGAACGCCACCGCCTGCAGCAGCACGCCCAGCACGCCGAAGACGACGGTGTAGAGCAGCGCCTGCCCGAAGCCGGCGGTGGCGTTGGTCCAGATGGTGGTGAAGATGATCGCGCCCTGGGCGAGGAAGCCGGCCGAGAGCACGATCGCCGCGCTCACCGACCGCTCGTGGTAGATGCGGCGGCCCAGGTGACCGGGGGTCAGCAGGTCGAGGGCGAGGTAGCCCAGGGCCAGCAGCACGAGGCCGACGGCGGTGTAGGCGACGGCGTAACCGATGCTGGCCAGCACGGGCGGGACCTCCGGGGACGGACGACGGGGCGGACGGCCTGCAAGGTCTACCGCACCGCTCCGTGCGCCGGCGCGCGGCGTGCCTCAGCCGGCGGGGCGGGACCCGCCGGGCCGGACGACGTCGACCCGGTCGAAGCCCTCCGCCGTCGACGGCGGGAGCAGCCGGGCCAGCGTGGCGTGCACCCCGACGAGGGGGACCCGCGCCCGCCCCTCGCGGGCGTCGTTGCGGGCCAGGCAGGTGGCCGGCGGGGTGTCCAGCCACACGGCGCACACCGGGACGCCGGCGGCGCGGGCCGCGGCCACGAGCGCCGCCCGCTCGGCCGGTGAGGCGTTGGTGTTGTCGACGACCACGCTGCGCCCGGCGGCGAGCAGCTCGGCGACCACCCGCTGCTGCCGGGCCTCGCGGCGGCGCGCCCGCGGCCAGTGGTCCTTGCTGACCACCGCGTGGGTGGCCGCCAGGTGCTCGCGCACGTGGGTGGACTTGCCCGCGCCCTGCAGGCCCACCATCACGACGAGCTCCTGGCCGGCGGTCAGGCCGATCGCCGCAGCGGCGTCACCGGCTCGTCGTCGTCGAGGCCGGGCCGGGCCGCGGGGTGCTCGACGAGGGCGAGCACCCGTCCGGACATGAACCGCGCGGTGCGCACGGGCGTGCCGCCGCGGGTGGTCTCGGTGACCTCCACCAGGCCGCGGCCGTGGGTCACGTCGACCCGGCGCCCGGCCCGGGTGGCCTCGATCTCGTAGGTGCGGGTAGCGCCACCGGCGTCGATGACGACCTCGACACGATCACCCTTCACAGGGTCCTCCTCAGGGGTCTCGCCGGGTCCTGCACCCGACGTGTGGACAACGTCCCGCGGACCCCTGACATTCCTCGAACGCGCAGGTCAGTCCGGGTGTCCGCGCCGTCCGGGCCAGTGCGGGTGCAGGGTGCGGACCGAGGCCAGCGCGGCCCGCCGGGTCTGCGCGCGCTGCCGGGCGCGGCTGGTGCGCGCGGCCCGCGGTTCCTCGCGCAGCAGCGCGTCGAGCCAGTGCCCGCGCGGGTCGACGTCGACCAGCAGCGCCTTGACCAGCAGGGTGAGCGGGATGGCCAGCAGTGCCCCGAGCGCCCCCAGCACCCAGCCCCAGAACAGCAGGGCGAGGAAGGTGACGGTCATCGACAGGCCGACCGAGTCGCCGACGAAGCGGGGCTGGATCAGCGTCTGGACGACGAAGTTCAGCAGCGAGTAGACCCCGATGACCACCCAGAACTCGGTCCAGCCGCCGTCGAGCAGCCCGAGCAGCGCCGGCGGGATGACGCCGAGCACGAACCCGATGTTGGGCACGTAGTTGGTGATGAACGACAGCAGGCCCCACAGCACCGGCAGCGGCACGTCGAGGATCGCCAGCGCGATCCCGTCGCCGACCGCGACGATCGCCCCGAAGACGGTGCTGACCAGCAGGTAGGAGCGGGTGCCGCGGGCGAACAGGCCCAGCGCGATGGGCAGGTGCGGCCGCTCGTCAGCGACCAGCGCGAGCCGCCGGCCGAACCCGCCGGACTCGATGGCGAGGAAGACCATCGCCGACAGCAGCAGCACCAGCGTGCTGGCGGTGTCGGTGACACGGGCGAGCAGGCCGGTGGCCAGGCCGACGAGCTGCCCGTAGTCGATCCGGTCGACCAGGCCCTCGATCTGCGTGGAGGACAGGCCGGCCTCGTCGAGCCGCCGCACCGCGTCGTCGAGGAGCTCGGCGAACTGCGGGGCGTAGTCGGGCAGCAGGACGGCGAACTGGGCGATCGCCACCACCAGCAGCGACCCGAACCCCAGCAGCACGCCCCACACCAGCAGCAGCAGGACCGAGGCGGCGGCCCAGCGCGGCACCCGGTGGCGCAGCAGCCAGCGCTGCACCGGCATGAGCGCGACGACGACGACCAGCGCCAGGAGCACCGGCGCGACCAGCCAGGCGATCTCGCGGACGCCGGCGACGGCGATGGTGGCGGCCGCGGCGCCGACGAGCAGCACCAGCCAGCGGGGCAGGCCACCGGGCTCTGCCGGGGCCGCGGCGGGCGCGGGGAGGGGGACCGCCTCACCGGCGGCCGGGTCGGCGGGCCGGTCGGCGGGCCGGTCGGCGCCGTCGAGCGCGGCCGCGACGACGTCCTCCTCGTCGACCGGTGGCAGCCGCGTGCTCCCGGTCGGCGACCGCTCCGCGCCCGGGCCGGGTGCGTGCTGCTGCGTGGCCATGCGGTCCCCCTCCCCGTCCGGCGCCCTCGCGGGTGCCCAGGGTGTCACGGCACACACCGGGCGCCGGGGCGGGTGCCGCCGGGTGTCGCGGCCGCCGCGCCGCTCAGCCGGACGCGGCGGTACCCACCCGGTCGGTCAGCGCGAGGACCCGGCGCCAGGCGTCCTGGCAGGCCTCCGCCCACTCGGTGGCGGCCCGGTCGAAGAACGAGTGCGGCGCCCCGTCGTAGACGGCGGTCTCGACGTC
Source organism: Geodermatophilus sp. SYSU D00814 (assembly GCF_054050055.1). Classification (NCBI taxonomy): domain Bacteria; kingdom Bacillati; phylum Actinomycetota; class Actinomycetes; order Geodermatophilales; family Geodermatophilaceae; genus Geodermatophilus; species Geodermatophilus sp. SYSU D00814. The sequence goes on along the minus strand of NZ_JBJGYP010000003.1, from coordinate 146,536 downwards.
GGCACCGGCCGCCCGCATCCGCCCGGCGAGGGCGAGCTGGTCCTCGACGGGGGTGGCGGCGTCGGCACCGGCGATGACCATCAGCGTCGGGCGGGAGGCGCGCGACGCGGCCTGCCCGACCAGCGCCGGCCGCCCGTAGAAGCCCACGCAGGCGGCGACGTCGAGGTCGCCGCCGGCCTGCCGCCAGGAGTGGCTGCCGCCGAAGCAGAACCCGACGGTGACCACCGGCAGGCCGGGGCGGGTGCGGCGGCGCAGCTCGTCGATGGCCGCGGTGAGGTCGGCGTCGACCCCCGCCGGCGTCGTCCGCGGCACGTGGGCCTGCCAGTCGAAGCCGGCGTCGCGGGTGCCGCCCTCGGCGACCCCGGCGGTCCGCCCGAACCAGTCCGTCGCGACGGCGGGCACCCCGGCCTCGGCGAACCGCCCGGCGAGCGCGACGTAGTAGGGGTGCAGGCCCCGGACGTCCGGGAGGACGACGACGCCGGCACCGGCCGCGGCGACGTCGGCGGGCAGGGCCCAGGCGGCGGAGAACCGGGTGCCGTCGGCGGCGGTGAGCGTGGTCAGCCCGGTGTCGCCGACCGCCGAGCTGCGCGGCGGTGCGGGCGGGCGGGCGGCCGGGTCGTGGCACATGCCGTCGTTGCTACCAGGGGCGGCCGGCGGCCGCGCGGGGTCGGTCTCCGGTCAGTCGACGTCGCTGGGCACGGCGGCCTCGGGCCGGCCGCCGAACACCTCCGCGGCCACCTCGCGGCGGGCGTCGGTGAGCCACTCGTACTGGCGGTGGGCCTGGTCGATGAGGCGGTCGAGCTCGGCGCGGTCGAGGCGCTGGTCGACCTCGCTGACGATCCGCAGCGTCTCGAAGCCGCTGCGCTTCGCGCGCACCGCCGAGGCGAGGAACTCGAACTCGACGAGGTCCGACAGCGGCGAGCGGGACAGCAGCCGGCCGTTGAGCTTGGCGCGGGACACCTTCTCGGCCACCCACACGCCCACCTGCTTGTACTGCCGCACCGGGACGCCGAGGGCCGCCGCGACCCGGAGCAGCGCGGCGCGCTCCTCGAGCAGCTGGCCCCGCAGCTCCTCCAGCGGCTGCTGCCAGCGGCTGCCGCGGTGCACGCCGGTCATGCGGCCGACCAGCTCGATGCCGCCGGTGGCCGCGGCCAGGTGGTCGTTGAGGTAGACGCCGAGGAGCTCGGCGTTGCGCTGGGGCTGCTCGGGCACGGCGACCTCCACGTGGGGACTTCCGGACGGTCCATCCTCGCCGACCCGCGGTGCGGGGTGCGCGGCGGTGTCCCCCGGCCGGGCGCTCACGACGCGGCGCGGGCGAGCAGCCGCGCGGCGGCCGGGCGCAGCTCGTGCTCGAGGTCGAAGCCGCCGGCGGCCAGCCGCTGGGTCACCGCCTGGCGGGAGACGCCGAGCGCCGCGGCGGCCGCGGCCCGGGTGGCGCCGGCGGCGACCAGGTCGGCCGCGGCCCACGCCGCGGGGCTGCGCCGGCCGAGCAGCACGGCGAGCGCGGTGAACACCGCCTGCGCGTCGGCCGCCGCCTCGGCGTCGCTGCCGCGCACCGCCAGCCGGGCCGGCCTGCGGGAGGCGGCCTCGAGCGCGCGCCGGGCGGCGAGGGCGAGGGGCCCGCCGTCGGTCCCGCCGTCGTCCCCGCGGGTGGCGGCCACGCCGATCCGCCAGCCGCCCGCCCGGACCAGCCCGACGACGGCGTCGACGGCGGCGGGGGCGTCGGCGGCCGGGGCGGTCCAGCCCTCCCCCAGCGGGCGCGCGTCCGGCCCGAGGACCGCCGGCGGCCCGGGCGCGGCCGCGGTCAGCGCGGCGCAGGCGACGGCCAGGGACACGCGACGGAGCGTCGTCGTCCCCGCGGGCCCGGGCAAGCTCCTGGGCTTGCCCCGGCGTGCCGCTCAGTCCTGCGCGAGCTCCGGGGGGAAGCCGCCGGTGGCCACCGGACCCCACGCGTCGACGGTGATCCGCAGCAGGCACTTGCCCTGCCGGAGCATCGCCGCGCGGTACTCCTCCCAGTCGGGGTGCTCGCCGCTGATGGAGCGGAAGTACTCGACCAGCGGCTCCAGCGCCGCGGGCAGGTCGAGCACCTCCGCGCGCCCGTCCACCTGCACCCAGGGTCCGTCGAAGTCGTCGGAGAGCGCGCACAGCGAGACGGCGGGGTCGCGGCGGGCGTTGCGCACCTTCGCCCGCTGCGGGTAGGTGGAGACGACGACCCGGCCCTCGGCGTCGACGCCGTACGTCACCGGGGACAGCTGCGCCCCGCCCTCGCGGCGGCGGGTCAGCAGCACCGCGCGGTGGCGCGGGCGGAGGAAGTCGAGCAGCGCGGCGCGGTCGACACGGTCGGCGGTGGCGGTCCTGGGCACGGCCCCGACGCTAGCCGCGCCGGAGCCGTGCCCTCGGGCCGGCGGTCGGGCGGCGGTCAGCCCCCGGCCTTCTTGACCCCGAACATGAGCACCCGGCGGTCGACGTCGTAGTGCACCGTGTCGTTGTCGACGAGCAGGTCCTGCAGGTTGTCGGCGTCGTCCGGGTCGAGGGTCAGGACCTCCTCCCAGGCGCCCTGGTCGAGGACGAGCTGCAGCGTGTACGTCCCGGGCTCGCCGGGCTCCCCGGCGACCCAGCTGAACTGGTAGTGCGACAGCTGCCGGACCTTGATGCTGTTGTCGGTGACCGGCTGCGGGACCTCGGGCATGGCTTCCCCTTCGAACGTCCCCGGGGCGGTTCCCCGGATCGCCTCCCTACCCCGGCGCGCGGTTCCCGACCCGGGCCGGCCGACCCCGTTCCGGCGGTGGAGACCGCGGAACTGTGGTGCGATCACGGCATGAGGTTCCGCCTGCCCGGACGCCCGGACGCGCCCTCCGGTGGCGCCGCCCCCGGGGCCGGTGACGCGCCGGGCGGGGCGTCGGCCGCGTCCACCTCGACGTCCACGTCGGCGTCCACCTCGGCGTCCACGTCGGGGTCCGCGTCGGGGTCCGGTGCCGGCCGGGAGCAGGGTCCCGGGCCCGCGCCGTCGCTGTCCGGCGAGGGCGGGCAGGGCGACCCCCGGGCCGGCGACCACCGGGCCACCGCCGCCCCGGCGCCCACCTGGCAGCGCGGCCAGCGCGCCGTGTCGGCGATGAGCACCTTGGCCATCGCCGCGGCGCAGCTGCTGCTCATCAGCGGCGCGGTGGTCGTCCTCTTCTGGGTGCTGGGCCGGCTGTGGGTGATCCTGCTGCCGATCGTCCTCGGCCTGCTGTTCGCCACCGTGCTGTGGCCACCCACCCGCTTCCTGCGCCGGCACCGCTGGCCCCCCGCGCTGGCCGCGGCGGTCGTGCTGCTGGTGTTCCTCGGCCTGATCGCCGGACTGATCGCCGTCATCGCCCCGCAGGTCGCCGACCAGGTCACCGACCTCGCCGACCAGTTCACCAGCGGCCTGCAGCAGATCCAGCAGTGGCTGCAGGGCCCCCCGCTCGACATCGACGAGGACCAGCTCGGCCGGTACGTCGACCAGGCGATCAACTCGGTGCAGTCCAACGCGTCGAACATCGCCGGCTACGCCGCCACCGGCGCCTCCGCCGTCGGCAACGGCCTGATCAACCTGGTGCTCGCCCTCGTGCTGGCGTTCTTCTTCGTCAAGGACGGCCCGCGCTTCGTGCCGTGGCTGGCCGCGCAGACCGGCCCGCGCGCCGCCCCGCACGTGGCCGCGCTGTCGCAGAAGACCTGGAGCACGCTGTCGGAGTTCATCAAGCAGCAGGCGCTCGTCGGGTTCATCGACGCCTTCTTCATCGGCCTCGGCCTGTGGATCCTCGACGTCCCGCTGGTGATCCCGCTGGCGGTGCTGACCTTCTTCGGCGCCTTCATCCCGATCATCGGTGCCTTCGTGGCCGGCGCCTTCGCGGTGCTGATCGCCCTGGTCGACGAGGGCCTCACCGTGGCGATCATCGTCTTCGGGATCGTGCTGCTGGTGCAGCAGATCGAGGGCAACGTGCTGCAGCCGATCATCCAGGGCCGCGGGTTCAACCTCCACGCCGCGGTGGTCATCCTCGCCGTCACCGCCGGCGGCAGCCTGGCCGGGATCATCGGCGCCTTCCTCGGGGTGCCGGTGGCCGCCCTCATCGCCGTCGTGTACCGGTACGTCCGCGACGTCATGGACGGCCGACACCCGGAGGTGGCCGGCGACGGCACGCAGACCCAGGTCGCCGGGGACGACGACGGCGCCGTCCTCACCCGCGACCCGGCCCCCGGGACGGCCGCCCGCTGACCGGGCGGGAATGCCGCCGCACCCGCCGGCGCTGACCCCTGCGGACGTCGACCAGCAGGAGGTGCCGCCGTGGCGCAGCGACCGGAGGAGCTCGTCGAGCTCCTCCCCGAGGCCGAGCCGTTCCTCACCGCGGAGGCCGCGGTGGCGGCGCCGGAGGACCGGCGCGGGTTGGTGCTGGTGCACGCCCTCACCGGCGACTTCGACGCCGCCGACGCCGCCGAGTCCGCCGCCGCGCACCTGCTGGCCACCCTGCCGCACCGGCCGGTGGCGCGCTTCGACGCCGACCTGCTGGTCGACTACCGCGCCCGCCGGCCGCGGATGTCCTTCGCCGGCGACCGCTACCAGTCCTACACCGCCCCGGAGATCGTGCTCTCCGCGCTGGAGGACGACTCCGGCGAGCCGTTCCTGCTGCTGCACGGGCCCGAGCCGGACTACCGGTGGGAGGGCTTCGTCGCGGCGGTCGCCGGGCTGGTCGAGGAGCTCGGCGTCACCTCGGTGGTGGCGCTGCAGGCCATCCCCATGCCGGTGCCGCACACCCGGCCGGTGACGGTCACCGCGCACGCCACCCGCCGCGCGCTCATCGAGTCCTACCCCGTGTACTGGGGCGACCTGGTGGTCCCGGGCAGCGTCCCGGCCCTGCTGGAGCTGCGGCTGGGCGAGGCCGGCGTCGACGCGCTCGGCGTGGCCGCGCACGTGCCGCACTACCTGGCCCAGGCCACCTACCCGGCGGCGACGCTGACCCTGCTCGAGCACCTGGGCCGGCTGACCGGCCTGCTGCTGCCCACCGAGACGCTGCGCGAGGCGGCCCAGCAGCACCGCACCGACGTCGACGAGCAGATCGCCCGCTCGGCCGACAACACCGCCGTCGTCGCGGCGCTGGAGCAGCAGTACGACCAGTTCACCGCCGCCCGCGCCAGCAGCGACCTGCTCGGCAGCGTCGGCGAGGTGCCCAGCGGCGAGGAGCTCGGCGCGGAGTTCGAGCGGTTCCTCGCCGAGCAGGACCGCCACCGGGGCGAGTGAGGCTGCAGGGGCGCTTCGACGACGTCGCCGGCGGCACGGCGCGGTCCTTCCCCGGGACCTCCCGGGTGCTGGTCGCCACCACCCCGGCCGACGTCGTCCCGGTGCTCGCCGAGGTCGACCGCGCCACCGCCGCCGGCTGCTGGGCCTTCGGCTACCTCGCCTACGAGGCCGCGACCGGGCTCGACCCCGGCCTCACCGTCGCCGCCCGGGCCGACGGGGACCCGCTGCCGCTGGCCGTCTTCGGACTGGCCGACCGGCCGCGGGACGTGCCCGTCGTCACCCCCGCCGGCGGGCGCGGGTACACGGTCGGCCCGTGGGCCCGCGGCTGGACCGAGGCCGGTCACCGCGCCGCCGTCGAGGCGGTGCGCGAGCACATCGCCGCCGGCGACACCTACCAGCTCAACCTGACCGTGCGGATGCGCGCGCCGGTGTCCGGCGACCTCGAGCGGCTCTACGCCGACCTCGCCTGCGCCCAGGCCGGGTCGCACGCCGCCCTCCTCGACCTCGGCCGGCACGCCGTCATCTCCGCCAGCCCGGAGCTGTTCTTCCGCTGGACCGGGGACGAGCTGCTCACCCGGCCGATGAAGGGGACGGCGCGCCGCGGCGCCACGCCCGGCGACGACGCCGCGGCCCGCGCGCGGCTGCTGGCCAGCGACAAGGAGCGCGCCGAGAACCTGATGATCGTCGACCTGCTGCGCAACGACCTGGGCCGGGTGGCCGAGGTCGGCAGCGTCGCCGTCCCGGCGCTGTTCACCGCCGAGCGGTACGGGACGGTGTGGCAGCTGACGTCCGACGTCACCGCGCGCACCGGCCCGCGCACCGGGCTGGTCGACGTCGTCCGGGCGCTGTTCCCCTCCGGCTCGGTCACCGGCGCACCCAAGCGGCGGTCGATGGAGCTCATCGCCGCGCTCGAGGACGGCCCGCGCGGGGTCTACTGCGGCGCGATCGGCTGGGTCGCCCCGCCGGGGGCCGGCGACCGGGCGGTGTTCAGCGTGGCGATCCGGACGGTGACCGTGGACCGCGCGACCGGCACCGCCGAGTACGGCACCGGCGGCGGCATCACCTGGTCCTCCGACCCGGCGGCCGAGCACGCCGAGCTGCTGGCCAAGGCCGCGATCCTCGAGCCGGGCCCGTTCGGGCTGCTGGAGACGATGGCGGCCGGGGCCGACGGCCGGATCCGCGACCTCGACCGGCACCTCGCGCGGCTGGCCGCCTCCGCCGCCGAGCTCGGCTTCGCCTTCCCCGAGGCGGAGGCCCGGCGCCGGCTGGCGGCCGCCGTCCCCGAGGGCGCGCCGGCGCGGCTGCGCCTGGTGCTGCACCGCGACGGGCGGCTCGACGTCGGGGCGCACCCGCTGCCACCGCCGGCGGACGGGCCGGTGCGGCTGGCGGTCGACGACGAGCCGGTCGACCCGGCGTCGGGGTGGCTGCGGCACAAGACGACCCGCCGCGACGTCTACACCGCGGCCGCCGCCCGCCACCCGGACGCCGACGACGTCGTGCTCGTCACCTCCGCCGGCGCCGTCACCGAGACCACGATCGCCAGCCTCGCCGTGCGGCTGGACGGGGTGTGGTGGACCCCGCCGCTGTCGGCGGGCTGCCTGCCCGGTGTGGCCCGCGGTCGCCTGGTCGAGGAGGGCCGGCTGCGCGAGCGCGACCTCACCCCGGAGGACCTGCGCCGCGCCGAGGCGCTCGCCGTCGTCAGCTCGCTGCGCGGGTGGCGTCCCGCCGTGCTGCGCTAGGCGAAGACGATGGTGCGGTCGCCCTCGACGATCACGCGGTCCTCCACGTGCCAGGTCACCGCCTGGGCGAGCACCTGCCGCTCGACGTAGCGGCCCACCCGGCGCATGTCCTCGACGGTGGCGCGGTGGTCGACCCGGGCCACCTCCTGCTCGATGATCGGGCCGGCGTCGAGGTCCGGGGTCACGTAGTGCGCGGTCGCCCCGATCAGCTTCACCCCGCGGTCGTGGGCGGCCCGGTAGGGGTTCGCGCCGACGAACGCCGGCAGGAAGCTGTGGTGGATGTTGATCAGCCGCTCCGGGAACCGGCTGCAGAAGTCGGCCGACACGATCTGCATGTACCGGGCGAGCACCACCAGGTCGACGTCGCCGACGATCTCCAGCGCCCGGGCCTCGGCCTGCGCCTTGGTCTCCGGCGTCACCGGCACGTGGTGGAAGGGCACCCCGGCCGCGGCCGCCACCGGCTCGAGGTCGGGGTGGTTGGAGACGACGGCGACGATGTCGGCGCGCAGGTCACCGGCGCGCACCCGGTAGAGCAGCTCCTGCAGCACGTGGTCGGTCCGGGACACGAACACCGCCACCCGCGGCCGGTACGAGGCCTCGGTGAGCCGCCAGGTGAGCTGCCACTGCTGGGCCAGGAGCTCCAGCGCCCCCTCGAGCTGGGTGCGCCGCGCCGACAGGCCGGGCAGCACGAACTCCAGCCGCAGCGTGAACACCCCGCCGGTCGGGTCCGAGGAGTGCTGCTGGGACTCGGTGATGTTCGCCCCGACGTCGGCGAGCAGCCGGGAGAGCACCGCGACGATGCCCGGGCGGTCGGGGCAGCGCACCACCAGCCGGCCGGTGTCGGCGGTGTTCACGGCATGGGCGACGGGCGCGGCGGACACGGTCAGCCATGGTGGCAGAGGCCGGCCCCGGCGCCGCCGCGGTCTCCTCCCTCAGAGGGAGGGCAGCCGGGCGCGGGTGCGGGCGGCGACGTCGAACAGGTCGCCGTACTCCTCCACCCGCGCCAGCACCTCCTCGGTGCGGAACCGCAGCTCCCCGGGGTCGGCGCCGTCCCGCACGGCGTCCACCTCGTCCCACCCGACCGGCGCGGACACCGGGGCGTCGGGCCGGGCGCGCAGCGAGTACGGCGCCACCGTCGTCTTGGCCGGGTTGTTCTGGCTCCAGTCGACGAGCACCTTCCCCGGGCGCAGCACCTTCTCCATCCGCCAGACCACGCGGTCGGGGGTCTGCGCCGACAGCTCCTGGGCCAGCGCCTTGGCGTAGCGGGACGGGTGGTCGCGGTCGGTGACCCGGATCGGGGCGTACACCTGCATGCCCTTGGAGCCCGAGGTCTTGACCACCGGGTCGAGCCCGTCGTCGACCAGCCGCACCCGCAGCCGCTCGGCCACCTCGCAGCACTCGGCGATGCCGGCCTGCGGACCGGGGTCGAGGTCGAGCACCAGCAGGTCCGGCAGGGCCGGCTGCAGCTTGCTGCCCACCTGCCACTGCGGCACGTGCAGCTCCAGCGCGGCCAGGTTGGCCGCCCAGGCGAGGTCGGCGACGGTCTCCAGGACCACCATCTCCAGCACCTCGCGGTCCTTCGAGCTGCCGGGGCTCGGCACGGTGACCTTCCGCACCCAGTCCGGCGCGTGCCGGGCGCTGTTCTTCTCGAAGAACGCCTGCCCCTCGACGCCGTCGGGCCAGCGGGTGAAGGTCACCGGCCGGCCGGACAGGTGCGGCAGCAGCACCGGCGCGATGCGCACGTAGTAGTCGATGACCTGCGCCTTGGTGAACGAGACCTCGGGGAAGAGGACCTTGTCGAGGTTGGACACCGACAGCTGCCGGCCCTCGACGCGCACCCGCTGGCGGCTCACCGGCCCATCCCACCGCGCCGGGCCTACGGCGACCACTCCACGACGACGTCGTCGACGTCGAGGTCCTCCCGCAGGCCGCGCCACGCCGGGTGGCGCAGCCGGCCGTCGGCGGTCCACGCGGCGAAGGCGACCTCGCCGACCAGTTCGGGCTCGGCCCACCGCGCGTCGCGGGCGACCTCGCGGGGCAGCGCGTCGGCGAACGGCGGGGTGCGGCGCGGAGTGAGCAGCGCCCCCAGCTCGCGCAGCGCCGCGTCGGGGAAGCCGGTGCCCACGTGCCCGGCGTAGACCAGCCGGCCGTCGTCGTCGTGGACGCCGACCAGCAGGGAGCCCACTCCCCCGGCCCGCCGCCCCCTGCCCGGCCGCCACCCGCCGACGACGACGCTCTGCGTGCGCAGGTGCTTGACCTTGCGCCACTCCGGCGCCCGCACGCCGGGCCGGTAGGGCGAGTCCAGCCGCTTGGCGACGACGCCCTCCAGCCCGTTGTCGCGGCTGGCGGCGTGCACGTCGGCGCCGCCGCCGCGGAACCACGGCGTGCTCACCCAGCGCCGCCCCTCGGCGCCGAGGCCGTCGAGGCGCTCCCGCCGCTGGTCGTAGGGCAGGTCGAGGAGGCTCCGCCCGTCGAGGGACAGCACGTCGAAGACCAGGTAGGTCACCGGCGCGGCGGCGGCCAGCCGGGCGACCTCGGCGCCGCCGGTGCGGTGCATCCGGTTCTGCAGCAGCCCGAAGTCGGGGCGGCCCAGCCGGTCGAGGGCCACCACCTCGCCGTCGACGACGACGTCGGTGTGCCCGAGCACCGTGGGTACTTCGCTGAGTTCGGGATAACGGTCGGTGAGCGGCGTGCCGCTGCGCGCCCACAGCCCGACCCGGCCCCCGCGGACGGCGGCCAGCGCGCGGACGCCGTCCCACTTGAACTCGTAGCCCCACGCGGCGTCCTGGCCGCGCGGGGGCAGCTCGCCGGCCACGGCGAGCATCGGCGCCGGCACCGGCGGCGCGGGGAGGACGGCGGGGGGCACGGGTCAGGCGCTGCGCCGCGACGTGCGCTTGGCCGGCTCCTTCTTCGCCGCGGTGACCTTGCGCGCGCGGGTCGGGCGCGCGGGCGCCTCCTCGGCCGCCTTCCTCGCGGGCGCCTTCTTCGCCGCCGCCTTCTTGGCGGGCGTGCGCGCCGGCGCGGCCTCCGCGGGCGCCTCCTCGTCGTCGGCGCCTCCCCCGCGGGCGCGCTCGACGCTGCGCCGCAGCGCGCTCATCAGGTCGACCACGGCCGCGCCCGGGTCGGCGGTCTCGGGCACCGGCTGCACCTCGCCGCCGGTCTGCTTGGCCTCCAACAGCGCGGTCATGGCCTCGCGGTAGTCGTCGGTGAACCCGGCGGGGTCGAAGTCGCCGGCCATCGAGGTGATCAGCGCCTCGGCCATCTGCAGCTCCTGCGGCCGGACCGAGACGTCCTCGTCGAGGAAGCCGAAGTCGGGACGGCGGATCTCGTCGGGCCAGCGCATGGTGTGCAGCACCAGCACGCCGTCGCGGACGCGCATCGCGGCCAGCGACTCCCGCTGCCGCAGTGCGATCTTGGTGATCGCGACCTGGCCGGTGTTCTCCAGCGCGTCGCGCAGCAGCACGTACGGGCGGGTCGCCGGGCCGTCGGGCTCGAGGTAGTAGGTCTTCTCGAAGTGGATGGGGTCGATCTCGGCCTGGTCGACGAACTGCAGGACCTCGATCTCCCGCCGGGTGGCCAGCGGCATCTCGGCGAGGTCCTCGTCGGTGAGGACCACCAGCTGCCCGTCGGGGAGCTCGTAGCCCTTGGCGATGTCGCCGTACTCAATCTCCTCGCCGTCGATCGAGCAGACCCGCTTGTACTTGACCCGCCCGCCGTCGGCGGCGTGCACCTGGTGGAAGCGGACGTCCCTGTCCTCGGTGGCCGTGTACAGCTTCACCCCGATGCTGACCAGGCCGAACGAGACCGCGCCGCGCCAGATCGAGCGCATGTCCACTCCCCTTCCCCGGGCTCCGCGACCATCGGCGGCGCGGCCCGCAGGATAGGTGCGGGCCGGCGCCCCGGCAGCGTCGTCGCTGCTGGTCTCCTCCGCCCGGGGGAAGCGGGCGTCCTCCTGTCAGGCCTGCTCGGCGTGCCGGCCGGCCGTGTCCTCGTCGCCGTTCTCGCTGCGGCCGCTCTCGCCGCCGCCCTGATCATCCTCCGGTCCGCCGCCGGTGACACTGCTCTGCAGCGCGTCGTAGGCGAACTGCAGGACGTCGGAGCCGGCCACCATCGTCATCGTCAGCGCTGCCAGCCGGGTGGCCCGCGGCGCGGCGACGTAGCTGAACACGAACCCGGTGCCCACCCACTGCGCGAGGCAGAACGGGCAGGTCACCAGCTCGCCGACCGCGTGCTTCCAGCCGTGCTCCACGCGCAGGTCCTCGGCGAGCTCGGCCTCGCCCGAGGCCCCCTGGAAGCGGGCGAAGGGCGCCCGGAGCGGGCTGGTGACCGGGTCCTTGGCGATCCGGCGGGCGAGCCGGAAGGTGCCGACGGTCAGCAGGACCGCGTCGCCGAGCGGGATCCGCGAGGGCAGCTCGCGCCCGGTCGCCCGGACGACGGCGGCGCCGGCGGCCACCGCGGCGCTGTAGACGCTCATCGCACCCAGGAAGCCGCCCAGCGGCCGGCCCTCGCCGCCGTCGTAGCCGCGGGCCTGCTCGGTCGCCCAGCGGCGGACCGGTTGCCCGATGCGCGCCACCTCGTCCTGGATCGCCATGGCGGTTGCGCTACCCGTGGGGCGGGTGCGCCATGCGGTCGTGCGCGACCCGTTCCGCCCGGGAGCGGTGCCGCATGGGCCGCCGGGAGCCGGGTAGGCGCAGGAGCAGTCCGCCGCCGGGTGCACCGTCCCGGCGGCCCGAGAGGGAGGAAGCCGATGACCCAGCCCGACCCCGGAGCCGCGCACTCCGCGCTCAACGACGCCGAGTTCCCCGACGACGAGCGGGGCCTGACCGGGGTGGCCGAGGACGCCGGCAGCGATCCCGGCGCGACCCGCCCCGAGGGGCAGACCGCCCGCGACGTGTTCCCCGAGGACGAGGGCATCCCGGAGGTCTCCCAGGACGACTCGCCCACGATCGCCGAGTCCGAGGACCCCGAGTTCGCGCCGCTGCCGCGCGAGGACCCCGGCGCCTCGATCGACTTCGGCACCACCGCCGCCGAGCAGTCCGAGGGCGAGTCGCTCAGCGGCCGCCTGGAGCGCGAGGTGCCCGACGTGCAGCCCGGTGTGCGGCCGGCGGAGGACCCGCAGGCGGCGTCGATGCAGCTCGAGCAGGACACCTCGACGACGTTCGACAGCGACTCGGGCACCAACAAGACCGCCGACGACGTCGAGGCCACCGCCGACCGTCGCGCTGGCGGCGAGGGCCCGGAGGAGGCCGCCGTCCACGTGCTCGACACCTGATCCCCGGGCTCCCCCGGTTCCGCGGCCGGCCCGGCAGGTCACCCGCTGAGGGGGTCCTGCCGGGCTGGTTGGCGTGCGGCCATCCGGTTGTCTACGTTGTAAATGCGGTTGAGCAGGCAGCCGCGCGCGCCGGCCGACCGTTCCCGGCGTGTTCCCCACGACCGACCGCCCACCCGGGGTACCCACGCCCCGACGTCCGCGGCGGTAGATTGACCGGTGGCCGCTCCGTTCGGCGCGGCCACTGAGAGGAGCTGCGTCCGTGACCGCATCCGACCTGCCCGCCGGGGGGCAGCCCGACGTGTCCACCGAGGGCACGGAGGCTCCCTTCGACGACGTGATCACGCTCTCGACCTCCACCGGTGAGGACGGCGCGGTCACGGTGACGGTCGTCGGCGAGGTCGACACCTTCACCGCCCCGGTGCTGCGCTCCTCGTTGGACACCCAGCTCGAGCAGCAGCCCCGCGAACTGGTCATCGACCTGTCCGGCGTCCAGTTCCTGGGCTCGGCCGGCCTGGCCGTCCTCGTCGAGACCCAGAAGTCGGCCCGCGCCCGCGACGTCGGCCTGCGCCTGGTCGCCACCACCCGGGCCGTCACCCGCCCGCTGGAGGTCACCGGCCTGATCGACCTGTTCACCATCGTGGACAGCAGCGCCCGCTGACCGACCCCCGCACCGTCCCCGACGAGGCCCCGCTCCGGCGGGGCCTCGTCGTTCTCCGGGGCCCGGGTCAGGCCGACAACAGGAGGAGGACCCCCCTGCCCCCCACCGCTCGCGAGCTCGCGGCGGGCCCCTGCCGGCGGGCCGGCTAAGCGGACAGCAGACGACAGACGGCCTGCTCGAGCACCTTCTGGGTCTCGCGGTCGTCGTCGGCCCGCGCCAGCTCGGACAGCGCGTCGGCGATCGTCTCGCCGTGCTCGTACCGGTCGACCACCCGCGGGTCGACGTAGCTGGCCTTGCACACCGCCGGGGTGTTGCCCAGGTGCTCGGACACCCGCACGTAGGCGTCCCGGATCGTCTTGTTGCGCGCAGTCCTGTTCTTCGGCTGCGGCTGCTCGGCCAGCGCGGCGGCCATCATCACCGTGGCGTTCCACGTCCGGAAGTCCTTCGCGGTGATCTCCGCGCCGCTGACCTCCTTGAGGTAGGCGTTGATCTCGTCGCTGGTCACGTCGCGCCAGCCGCCGTCCTCGAGCTGGTAGGCCAGCAGCTCCTCCCCCGCGTCGTCGGGGCGCTCGAGCAGCTGCCGGACGACGGTCGCCGTCGGCCGGTCGGTGATCTCCACCTCGCGCTCGATGCTGCCCTTGGCGGTGTACCGGAAGTAGGTCCGCTCGCCGCGGACCGTGACGTGCTCCCGGCGCAGCGTGGCCAGGCCGTAGGTGCCGTTCTCCTCGGCGTACTCCTCGCTGCCGATGCGGAAGGTGCCGAGGTCCAGCAGCCGCAGCGCGCAGGCCAGCACCCGCTCGCGGTTGGGCCCGCGGGTCCGCAGTGCCGCGGCGACGCGGTCGCGCACGTCGGGCAGCTCGGAGGCGATCGCCAGGACCCGCTCGTGCTTCTCGGCGTCGCGCCGGGCCCGCCAGGCGTCGTGGTAGCGGTACTGCCGCCGGCCGGCGGCGTCGAGGCCGGTGGCCTGGATGTGCCCGTTGGGCCAGGGGCAGATCCAGACGTCCTTCCACGCCGGCGGGATGGCGATGGACCTGATCCGGTCCAGCCGGTCGGGGTCGCGGATGAGCGCGCCGGTCTCGTCGCGGTAGGCGAAGCCGCGCCCGGCGCGGCGCCGGGTCCAGCCGGGGCCGTGCACGTTGCTGCGCCGCAGTCTCACGCCCCGTGGATGGGCAACCGGACGGTCCGGTAAACCGGCCCGCGGATCAGCGCAGCTCGACCAGCCGCTGCATGCCGCTGACCTCGAGGATGTGCCGGGTGACGCCGCCGTCCGGCGCGTGCACGACCAGCCGCCACCCCTCGGACTCGGCGATGGCCGCCACGGCCAGCACCACCCGCACCGCGGCGCTGCTGAACAGGGTGACCGCGGTCAGGTCCAGCTCGACGCGGACGGTGCCGCCGTGGCTGGCCTCCAGCAGCCGGATGCGCAGCTGCTCGGCACCGACCAGGTCGACGTCGCCGGCGGCGTGCACCACCGGGCTGCCGCCGGTCCGGTCGACGACGACGCTGGCGCCGGTGCCGCCCACCGGGTGCTCGGGCTCCTCGTCGGGGCTCTGCCGCAGCCGGGTGCGCAGCGTGACCGTGGTGCCGTGCTCGCCGCGCACGACCATGCCGTCGACGAGCTGCCGCATGATCAGCAGGCCGCGGCCGCGGTCGCCGGGGTCGCGGTCGGGCGGGCGCCAGGTGCCCTCGTCGTGCACGGTCACGGTGAGCACGCCGTCGACGTCGACCGCGGCGGTGACCCGCATCGGGCCGGGCTCGGTGTCGCGGTAGGCGTGCTCGGCGGCGTTGGCGCAGGCCTCGCCCACGGCCACCATCACGCCGACGCGGTCCTGCTCGCCCATGCCCAGCGCCGTCAGCCACGCGGACAGGCGCCGGCGGACGGCGGGCAGCGCGGAGGGCACGGCCAGCAGGTCCAGCTGCAGCGGCTCCACCGACCGGGAGCGGCGGTGCGCGACCAGGACGGCGACGTCGTCGGGGCGGCCGTCGGCGGTGAGCAGCCCGGCGGCGATGCGGGAGGCGAGCCCGGCCACCGCCTCGGCGTCGAGCGCGGCCGGGTCGGCGAGCGCGGCGCGGGCGACCCCGCTGAGCCGCCCCAGCCCCTCCGAGGGTGGCGGGCCCGCGGCCGCCACCGCGCCGTCGGAGTAGAGGACCAGCGTGGCGCCGGGCTCGAGCTGCGCGCGGGACACCGGGGTGGCCGCGCCCGGGAGCGTGCCCAGCGGCGGGCGGGCGGCCACCGGCAGGTAGGTGGTGCGGCCGTCGGCGTGCACCAGCAGCGGCGGCGGGTGGCCGGCCGCGGCGAAGGCCAGCGCCCCGGTGGCGACGTCGAGGACGGCGTAGAACACCGACGCGCCCTGGACGTCGTCCATCTGGGCGGCGAAGTCGTCGAGCGCGCCGAGCACCGCGGCCGGTGCGGGGTCGCGCAGCGCGCTGGAGCGCATCGCGCCGCGCAGCCGGCTCATCGCCGCCGCGGCCGGCACCCCGTGGCCGACGGCGTCGCCGATGACCAGTGCCAGGCGGCCGTGCCCGAGCGGCACCGCGTCGTACCAGTCGCCGCCCGCGGCGCGCGCGGACGTGGCGGGGTGGTAGCTGCCCGACAGGCGCACGTCGGGCAGCAGCGGCAGGGACGGCGGCAGCAGCGAGAGCTGGGCCTCCCCGACGGGGTCCGCGGGCGGCGCGGGCGGCGGGCCGCCGACGCGGTCCTCGGCGTCGTCGGGCACCAGGCCGCCCTCGAGCACGAGCACCGCGCCCGGGTCGGGCCCGGCGGCCAGCGGGCGGACCGCCACCGTGACCGGCGGCCCCTCCTCGTCGAGGACGCCGGTGAGGGTCTGCGGGCGTCCGGTGCGCAGCACGCTGGCGACCAGGTCGGCCACCGGCCGGCCCCCGACCACCGGCAGGTCGTACGGCGCGGCCCCCAGCGCGCGGGCGCGGGCGTTGGCCCACACGGTGCGCTGCTCCGGGCCGGTGACGAACCACAGCGCCGAGGGCGCCTCCTCCAGCGCGGCGACCAACGCGGCCGGGCCCTCGTCCACGACGGGACGGGGCCCCGGCGGCAGGCTGCCCTGGCTGGCGTTCATCCGGCACAAGCACACAACAGCGCCTGCGGCCCGGCAACCGCGCGGACGGGCCCGTCCGGTCCGCGTTTGCCCTGCTCGACCGCGGGGTAACCCGTCTCGCTGGCGCGCGGCCGCGCGGGAGCCCCCGCCCCGCGCGGAGCGCAGCACGACCCGGCGGGCAGGATGGAGCCGGCTGCCCGCGCAGCCCGCCGACGCGGGCCGCGCGGGGACCGAGCAGAACGGATGAGGAGCGGACGACGGATGGCGGACTCGAGCAGTGCCCTCGCCCAGGACGGGCGGCGCGCCGAACGACTGGAACTGCGGGTGCCCACCACGCCGAACCAGCTCCCCGCGGTGCGCGCGATGGCCGGTGACCTGGCGATCCGCATGGACTACGACCTCGACTCGGTGGAGGACCTGCGCCTGGCGGTCGACGAGGCGTGCGCGACCCTGTCGGCCATCGCCCTGGGCGACGCGCCGCTGACGGTGGTGTTCGAGACCACCCGCGCCGGGCTGCACATCGACGCGTGGGTGCCCACCGCCGAGGGCACCGACGTTCCCCGCGACGGCTTCGGCTGGGCGGTGCTGCAGACCCTGGCCGACAACGTCGACGGCCGCCGCGCCACCCAGGCGACGGTGCCCGGCGGCGACGGCAGTGACGCGGCGGTGGCCGTGATCAGCATGGACAAGTACCTGCCCGGGCAGCGACCGGGCGAGCTCGTCGGCCGCACGGGCGGCGGCACGGGCAGCGACCTCTCGGTCGCCCCGTGACGTCGGCGGCCGCCAGCAGCCGGGCCGTCGAGGAGGACACCCTGGAGGACGTGCCGGAGACCACGCCCGACCCCGCGGAGGAGCCCGTCCTCCCCCGCGACGACGACGAGAACACCGCCGACGTCACCGCCTCGGACACCGACACCGAGGACGCAGAGGACACCGCCGACGCCGAGGACGCCGACGCCGAGGACGTGGACGGCGACCGGACCGCGGACGCCGGCCGCGAGCCCGACAGCGCCCCGGTCTCGGACAACCGCCGCCGGGCCGAGCGCACCGCGCCGCTGTTCGCCGAGCTGGCGACGTTGGAGAAGGACGACCCGCGGCGCGAGCGGCTGCGCGAGATCCTGGTCGAGGAGCACCTGCCCCTGGTCCGGCACTTCGCCCGCCGGTTCAGCAACCGCGGCGAGCCCTTCGACGACCTGCTGCAGGTCGGCACCCTCGGCCTCATCGCGGCGATCGACCGGTTCGACCCCAACCGCGGCGTCGAGTTCCTCTCCTTCGCCGTCCCCACGATCACCGGCGAGATCAAGCGGCACTTCCGCGACCAGGGCTGGTCGGTGCGGGTGCCGCGCCGGCTGCAGGAGCTGCACCTGTCGCTGAACTCCGCCGTCGGCGAGCTGGCGCAGAAGAACGGCCGCGCGCCGACGCCGTCGGAGCTGGCCGAGCACCTGGGCATCCCGCGCGAGGAGGTCCTCGAGGGCCTCGCGGTGGCCAACGCCTACCGCAGCAGCTCCCTCGACGAGCGGCTCTCCGGCGAGGACGACTCCCCCACGCTGGCCGCCACCCTCGGCGAGGAGGACGCCGCGCTCGAGGGCGTGGAGTACCGCGAGTCGCTGCAGCCGCTGCTGGCCACCATCCCGGCCCGCGAGCGGCGCATCCTCATCCTGCGGTTCTTCGGCAACATGACCCAGTCGCAGATCGCCGCCGACATCGGCATCTCGCAGATGCACGTCTCCCGGCTGCTGTCCCAGACGCTGGCCAAGCTCCGCGAGGGCCTGCTCAAGGACTGAAGCCCGTGCACTTCCGCGGAAGTGCACGGGCTCCGGGTCACCGGGCTCCAGGTCACCGGGCTCCGGGTCGGCTGCTCAGGCGCCCGGGGGTGTGCCGTCCTGCCGGGCGACGCCGTTCTCGGCGGCCCGCGCCATGTCCGTCGTCGGCGGCAGCTGCGGGGAGGGCACCGCGGGGCCGGCGTCGGCGATGCTCGACATCTCGATCCGCGCCTCCGGCTGCGCCGCGGCCGGCGGCAGCTGCGACTCGAACCAGCCGCTGGTGTCGATCGGGGCGCCGGCCGCCGCCCCGTCGGCCGGCGGCGGCACGTCGAGGAACGAGCGGCTGTCGCCGTCGCCTCCGCCGAGCCGGGACAGGCCCTCCAGCGCCCTGCTGAACTCGCTGGGGACGATCCACATCTTGTTCGCGTCGCCCTGGGCGATCTGCGGCAGCGTCTGCAGGTACTGGTAGGCCAGCAGCCCCTGGTCGGGCCGGCCCTCGTGGATGGCGCGGAACACCGTCTCGATGGACTTCGCCTGGCCCTGCGCCTGCAGGAACAGCGCCGCCCGCTCGCCCTCGGCCCGCAGGATCCGGCTCTGCCGCTCGGCCTCGGCGTCGAGGATCGCCGCCTGCTTGCGGCCCTCCGCCGAGAGGATCGCCGCGGCCTTCTGTCCCTCGGCGCTGGTGATCGCCGACTGCCGCTGCCCCTCGGCCTGCAGGATGACCGCGCGCTTGTCGCGGTCGGCGCGCATCTGCTTCTCCATCGAGTCGCGGATGGTCGGCGGCGGGTCGATCGCCTTGATCTCCACGCGCGCCACCCGCAGCCCCCAGGGCCCGGTGGTGCCGTCGAGGACCTCGCGCAGCTGGCTGTTGATGCCGTCGCGGCCGGTGAGGGTGCCCTCGAGGTTGAGCCCGCCCACCACGTTGCGCAGCGTCGTGGTGGTCAGCTGCTCCATGCCGGTGATGTAGTTCGCGATCCCGTAGGTGGCCAGCCGCGGGTCGGTGACCTGGAAGTAGACGACGGTGTCGATGCCCACCTGCAGGTTGTCGGAGGTGATCACCGGCTGCGGCGGGAAGGAGACGACCTGTTCCCGCAGGTCGATGGTGGCCCGCACCCGGTCGACGAAGGGCAGCAGGAACGACAGGCCCGGCGAGAGCGTGCGGCTGTAACGTCCCAGCCGCTCCACCACCTTCGCCTGGGCCTGCGGGACGATCGTCACGCTCCTCGCCGCCACCAGCACGAACAGCACGGCGACGACGATCAGCGCGATCAGGGCGGGGGTCACGGGCGGCCTCCAGGGGTCGGTCCTGACCGGGATCATCCCCCACCCGCCGCCGCGGGTCACCGGTCCGCGCGGTGGTCCCGGTCAGTGCTCCCCGAACGACTCGCCCACCACCGCGGTGGCGCCGTCGACCTGCAGGATGCGCACGGTCGTGCCGACCTCGAAGGTCTCGTCGAACCCCGACCGCGCGGTCCACTCGTCGGCGCCGACCTGGATGCGGCCACCGGAGCGACCCACCTCGCGGGTGACCCTGGCGGTGCGTCCGACCAGCGCCTGGACGCCGTCGACGTGCCGCGGCGTCCGGTTCTCCAGGTGCGCCTTGGCCACCGGCCGGACGGCGGCGATGAGGAACGCCGAGACGGCGAGGAAGGCGATCAGCTGGACGGGCACGCCACCCCCGGCGAGGGCGACCACCATGCCGCCGAGCGCCCCGCCGGCGAACATCAGCAGGACCAGGTCGAGGCTGACCACCTCGCCGGCGGTGAACAGCCCCGCGGCCACCAGCCAGAGCACCCACGCAGCCATGCCTGCATCCTCCCAGACCGCGGCACCGCCGAGTGCCGCTCCCGCGCCGGCTGCGCGCCCGGCCGGCCGCCCGACGTAGCCTCGCGGGGTGCACGACCTCCTCGCCGGCCGGTTCGCGGTGTGGGCCACCGCCTGGCTCACCGGCCGCGTCTCCACCGACGCCGCGCTCGACGCGCTCGCCGACGACCGGGCGCACCGGGTGACCGGCGTGCCCGGTGCGCCCGGCGCCGTGCCGCTGGGCTGGGCGCTGACCGCGCTGCGCGGGCTCGGGGAGCGCCGGCTCCGGCTGGTGCTGCCGGTGCCCGGCGACGTCCGGGGGCTGCCGCCGGCGCCCGGGCTGGGCGCGCTGGCGCTGGAGGCAGGTCAGGCCGCGGTGGGCGACCGGGTCGCGCTGGTGCCCGAGGCCGCCGGGCCGGAGGTCGTGACCTGGACGGCGGTCGACCTCGACGGCGTCCCGCCCGCACCCCCGGCGGCGGAGGGGTCGCTGCGCGCGCTCTCGAGGTCGCTGGACCTCGCCGTGGGCGACGCGGCCCGCACGCTGGCCCGCCTCGACCTCGCCCGCTGGCACCCCGAGGTCCCGGCGCTGCTGACCGGCCTGGCGGGAGCGCAGGCGCCGGAGCTGCCGCCGGACACCGACCCGCTGGCGGTGTCGGTGCTCGCCCGCGCCCGGCGGCTGGCGCGGGTGCTCGACCTGGCCACGGCCGACGCCCCCGGCGGCGCGGTCACCGGCGGCCAGGCCGCCGCCCGCGACGACGCGCTGCGCCCGCTGGCCGCCGCCGTCCGCGAGGCGACCGTCGCCGCGTACAACGCCGTCCCCCGCTGAGCCCGCTCCCCCTCCTCACGTGCGCCGTTGCGGGTGTTCCTCGCGCTCTGCCGGTGCTGCAGCGCCCGCAGAGCGCGAGGAACACCCGCAAAGCCGCCGCAGGGGTCACGGGCGGCGGGCGGTCACCAGCCAGGCGGCCGAGCCGAACTCGACGCCGTCGCCGCCCTGGTGGGCCTCCACCCGGCGCCGCAGGTCGCCCAGCGCCGCGTCGCGGGCGGCGTCGTCGAGCCCGTCGAGCATCCAGCCGGCGAGGCCGGTGACGAACCCGAACGCGTCGTCGGCGTCGGCGCCGAGCCACAGCGGCTCGCGGAGCGCGTCCACCGACACCGAGCGGTAGCCGGCGCCGTCGAGGACCTCCTCCACGCGGGCGGGGTCGGCCATCGAGAACGGACCGGGCGCGCCGGGCGGCGGTGCGGGCACCGGGCGGCCGGCGGCGAGGGCCGTCGTGATTTCGGTGATCCACTCGTTGGCGGCCGCGGCCTGCCACACCAGCAGGACCAGCCGGCCCCCGGGCAGCAGCGCGCGGCCCACGTTGGCCAGCGCGGCCACCGGGTCGGCGAAGAACATCGCCCCCGCCCGGCTGACGGCGACGTCGCTGCCGCCGGGCAGGTCGGCGACCTGGGCATCGGCGTGGACGAAGACGACGTTGTCCAGCCCCTCTTCCTCGGCCCGGCGGCGGGCGACGGCGAGCATCGCCGAGGACAGGTCCACCCCGACCGCGGAGCCCGCGACGGCCCGGCGGGCCGCCGCGCGGGTCGTGGCGCCGGTGCCGCAGCCGACGTCGAGCACGCGGTCGGCCGGCCGGACGGCGGCGGCGGCCAGGAAGGGCGCGTCGTAGCGGGCCACCGACCGGTCGAAGCGGTCGGCCTCGGCGGCCCAGAACTGCCCCTGCGAGCCCTCCCAGGAGCTGTGCTGCGCGGCGTTGCCCGGGTCGACGTCGAGCGAGCCAGCAGCGACCACGGCACACCGTCCTCGTCCGGTCCCCGGTGGTCCGAGGGTCCACTCCCCGCCCCGACCCGTCAACGGGCGCGGGCGGCGCCCCGAGGGGCTCCCGTGCGGGCAGCGGCGCCGCTACGGTCGGCCGCCATGACAGCGCCGACGATGAACGGGCTGATCCACAACGCCGTGCGCCGGGACCTCGCCCGCCTGTCGGCGGCCCTCGACCCGTGGCAGGACGGCGACCGCGCCCGGGCGGCCGGCCTCGAGCGGGCCTTCGCCAACGTGCACCGCGAGCTGACCCACCACCACGAGGGCGAGGACGCCTACGTCTGGCCCTTCCTCGCCGGCACCGGGGTCGCCGCGGACCTGCTGACCGAGATGGAGGAGGAGCACGCGGCGATGTCGGCCGCGCTGGCCGGCACCGCCGGCGCGCTGCGCACGCTGGCCCGGACCGGCTCGGAGTCCGACGCCGCGGCCGCCCGCACCAGCGTGGAGCACACCCGCGCGGTCGTGGTCGGCCACCTCGACCACGAGGAGGAGACGCTCGAGCCGCTGCTGCGGGCGCACGAGGGCAGCGCCGAGTGGCGGGCCGTCACCGGCCGGCTGCGGCACCGCGACCCCCGCGCGGCCGGCTCCTTCTTCGCCTGGCTCACCGACGGCATGAGCCCCGGCGACCGGGCGGTGCTGCGCGCCACGGTGCCGGCGCCGGTCACCGCCGTGCTGGCGCGGGTGTTCGGCCGCCGCTACACCCGCGGGGTCGCGCCGGTGTGGCGGGCCGCCGTCGTCCCGGGCTAGCGGGCCGCCGGCCGCGCGACGTGGCAGCAGGCGGCCGGGCAGTTGGTCCCCAGCCGCGGCTGTCCGCCGGCCCGGCGCTCCTCCAGCAGCTCGCGCACCATCGCCACGAACGCCGGGTGGGTGCCGGCGGTGCCCGCCCGCACGAACGCCAGCCCGAGCTCCTCGGCGGTCTCCCTCGCCTCGTTGTCGAGGTCCCAGATCACCTCGAGGTGGTCGCTGACGAACCCGACCGGGAACAGCACGACCGCGCGCTCGCCGTTCTCGTGCAGCGCGCGCAGGTGGTCGTTGACGTCGGGCTCCAGCCACGGCACCGACGGCGGGCCGCTGCGGCTCTGCCAGACCAGGTCGAACTCCCGGCCGGGCTCGACGGCGTCGACGACCGTGCGCGCGGCGGCGGTCAGCTCGGTCTCGTAGGCGTGCCCGTCGGGCCCGGCGACGGCGGCCATCGCGTCGGGGATCGAGTGCGCCGTGGCCACCAGGCGGGCGGTGCCGCGGTGCTCCTCGGGCAGCTGCGCCAGGGCGGCGGCGAGGGCGTCGGCGTTGGCCCGCACGAAGCCGGGGGTGTCGAAGTAGTGCGGCAGCTTCTCCGCCGTCGGGCCGCCTGGGCGGGTGGGAGACGACACGGCGGTGCGGGCCCGGGCGACGTCCTCGTGGTACTGCCGGCAGCCGGAGTAGGAGGCGTAGGCCGACGTCGCGAGGACGTACACGTGCTCGACGCCGTCGTCGGTCATCTGCTGCCAGACGTCCTCGACGTAGGGGTCCCAGTTGCGGTTGCCCCAGTACACCGGCAGCTCGACGCCGTGCGCGGCGAGGTCGGCGCGGACGGCCTCGACCAGCGCCTCGTTCTGCTCGTTGATCGGGCTCACGCCGCCGAAGTGGTGGTAGTGCTCGGCGACGTCGAGCAGCCGCTCGCGCGGGACGCCGCGGCCGCGGGTGACGTTCTCCAGGAACGGCATGACGTCGTCGTGCCCGCGGGGGCCGCCGAAGGAGAGCACCAGCAGCGCCTCGCGGCGGCCGGGCGGGGCGGGCGTGGCCGCGGGCGGGACGCCGCCGTTGTTGCGGGTGGCCAGGGAGGGGTCCTCGTCGGGACGCTGGCCGGGGTGCAGGTCGACGGTGGCGCGGGGCACGGACGTCCTTCGGTGCTACGGGGTGGATCGGATGCGGTCAGACGCCCACGGCGTGGAAGCCGCCGTCGACGTGCACGATCTCTCCGGTGGTGGCGGGGAACCAGTCCGACAGCAGCGCGACGACGGCCTTGCCGGCGGGCTCGGTGTCGGTGACCGACCAGCCCAGCGGAGCCCGGCCCTCCCAGGCCTCCTCGAACTGGGCGCTGCCGGGGATGGACTTCATGGCCATGCTGCGCAGCGGGCCGGCGGCGACGATGTTGGACCGCACGCCCTCGGGGCCGAGCTCGCGGGCCAGGTAGCGGCTGACGGACTCCAGCGCCGCCTTGGCCGCGCCCATCCAGCCGTAGACCGGCCAGGCGACGGAGGCGTCGAAGGTGAGCCCGACGAGGGCGGACGGGTCGGCCAGCAGCGGCCGGCAGGCCTGGGCCAGCGAGGCGTAGGACCACGACGACACCTGGAACGCCGTCGCGGCGTGCTCCCAGGCGACCTCGGGGAAGCCCTCCCCCATCGCCTCCTGCGGCGCGAAGCCGATGGAGTGCACGACGCCGTCGAGGCGGTCGAGGCCGGCCTCGCGCAGCCGGTCGGCCAGCGAGCCCAGGTGCTCGGTGTCGGTCACGTCGAGCTCGACGACGGCGGCCTCCTGCGGCAGCCGCTTGGCGATCCGCTGGCACAGCGACAGCGCCCGCCCGAAGTTGGACAGGACCACGGTGGCGCCCTGCTCCTGGGCGATCCGCGCGGTGGCGAAGGCGATCGACGCCTCGGTCAGCACGCCGGTGACGAGGACCTGCTTGCCCTCGAGAATGCCGCTCATCAGTGCCCCATCCCCAGTCCGCCGTCGACCGGGACGACCGCCCCGGTGACGTATCCGGCCGCGTCGCTCGCCAGGAAGCGGACGACGGCGGCGATCTCGTCTGCCTCGGCGTACCGGTTCAGCGGCACCTGCCCGAGGATCTCCTGCTGCCGCTTCTCCGGCAGCTCCGCGGTCATGTCGGTGCGCACGAACCCGGGCGCGACGACGTTGGCGGTGACGTTGCGGCTGCCGAGCTCGCGGGCGATGGAGCGGGCCAGGCCCACCAGCCCGGCCTTGCTCGCGGCGTAGTTGGTCTGCCCCGCCGAGCCGAGCAGCCCGACGACGGAGCTGACGAACACCATGCGGCCCTTCCGCGCGCGGACCATCTTCGGCGTCGCCCGCTTCGCGACCCGGTAGGCGGCGGTGAGGTTGGCGTCGAGGACGTCGGTGAAGTCGTCCTCCTTCATCCGCATGAGCAGCCCGTCGCGGGTGATGCCGGCGTTGCTCACCAGCACCTCCACCGGCCCCTGGTGCTCCTCGACCTCGGTGAAGGCGCGGTCGACGGCCCCGGCGTCGGTGACGTCGCACTGCACGCCGAACAGCCCCTCGGGGGCGCCGCTGCCGCGGTGGGTGACGGCCACCGCGTCGCCCTGCTCGGCGAAGGAACGGGCGATGGCCAGCCCGATCCCCCGGTTCCCGCCGGTCACGAGCACCGACCTGGCCACGTGCACCCCCTGTCCGAGGACCTCGTCCGGCGTCCAACCTAGTTGGACCGCTCCGCTCCCACCCGGCCGCGGGGGTCAGCCGGGCGTCTCGAGCTCCACGTCGTAGGAGGTGGCGGCCGGGTACACCGCGCGGAGGCGGTGGCGGCTGGAGGCCTCGGCGACCTCGCGCGGTGCGCTCACCGCGCCGTCCGCTCCGCGGCCTCGCGCACGAGGTCGGCCAGCTCGGGCCGCGCGGCGTGCGCGCCGCCCTGGAGGAACGACTGCTGGATGACCTCGTCGAGGCGGTGGCGCGACATCATGTCCGCGCCCATGGCCTCCTGCTCGGCCGGGCCCGGGGAGAACACGGCGGTGCGGATCCCGGCGGCGTGCAGGGCCCGCACCTCCCGGACGAGCTGCCGCTGCGCGTACCGGCGCACGGCGGCGGTGACGTCGGGCCGCCAGCCCGGGGACCCGCTCATCGGCGCGACGACGAGGACCAGCCCGACGCCGGCGGTGCGCATCACCGCGGCGTTGGTGGCCGAGTGCACGCCGCCGTCGACGTAGGCGTGCCGGCCGATGCGCACGGGGGCGAAGTAGCCGGGCACCGCACAGGAGGCGGCGACGGCCAGGTGCAGCGGCACCTCGGGCGCCCCGGGCCGGCCGAAGACCACCCGGCGGCCGTCGCGGCGGCGCACCGCGGTGATCCAGAGGTCGCGCTCGGGCCACCCAGGCCCCTCGACCTCGCGCAGGGCGGCCAGCTGCTCGACGACGTCGTGCCGGCCGGGCGCCAGCAGCGTCATGGCGGCCGCGAGCGGGTTGAAGCGCAGCGGCCGCGCGATGGCCCGCCCGATCAGCTGCGGACCGGGCAGCCGCAGCGGCCGGCGCAGCACCTCCAGCGGCCGGAACGGCGCCAGCTCGGGGACGCTGGTGGCGGCCATCGTCCTGAGCACCTCGTCCTCGCCGGACAGCGGCGCCTTGACCGTCCACGCGGCGAGGTCCTCCGCGGACACCCCCGCCCGCAGCAGGGTGCCGGTGATCGACCCGGCCGACGTCCCGACGACGACGTCGGCGCCGCGGGCGTCGAGGCCGAAGTCGTGCTGCAGCACCGCCAGGACACCGGCGTGGTAGGCCTGACCGACGACGCCGCCCCCACCGAGCACCAGACCGACGCGGACCACCCCACGAGCCTGCCACGGGAGTGATCACCGGGCCCGCCGGGGCGGCCGGCCGCTGCCTACCCTGGCGGGGTGTTCCTCCTCTTCGGGTTCGGCACCCGGCAGAAGCACCTCGGCCCCGGGTCGCTGCGGACCTGCCCGCGCTGCTCGAACACCACGGTGTGGGCGCGGGTCCGGCAGTTCCGGCAGTTCAGCGTGTTCTTCGTGCCGGTCCTCCGCTGGCGGCGCGAGCGGCTGGAGGTCTGCGGCGTCTGCGGCACCGCCGTCGCGGTGTGACCCGCCCGGCTCAGGGCGCCCAGAAGGAGTCGAAGGCCTCGGCGTCGAGGTGCCCCCCCCCACACCTCCGCGAGGCGTCCGTCCCGGACGTGCGCGACGAGCGCCAGGCGGGCCTGCAGGGAGCGCCCGGCCCGCTGACCCCGCTCGGTGTGCAGCCCGACCACGTGCTCGTCGCCGGCCACGACGTCGTGGAGCTCCCACCGGAAGGTGCCCCCGGTCAGCGCCGCGAGGCGGCCGAAGAGCTCCGGGACCTCGTCGAAGCCCTCGTGGTCGCCGGTGAGGACGTTGCGCGCCGGGACGACCCCACCCAGGGCCGGCGGGACGGTCAGGCCGCGGCGCGGCGGGCCCGGACGGCGTCGGCCAGCTCGGCGAGCAGCGCCTCCGTCGTCGGGAGGTCGACGCAGGCGTCGGTGACGCTCACGCCGTAGGCGAGGCGCTCGGGGTGCCGCTGGTCGAGGTCCTGCCGGCCCTCGACGAGGTTGCTCTCGATCATCACGCCGCGGATGCCCCGCTCCCCGGCCGCGATCTGGCCGGCGAGGTCGGCCACCACCAGCGGCTGGCGCCGGTGGTCCTTCTGGCTGTTGCCGTGCGAGGCGTCGACGACGACCACCTCCGGCAGCCCGCGCTCCGCCAGCCGCCGCTTGGTGTCGGCGACGTGCGCGGCGGAGTGGTTGGGGCCGTGCCGGTCGCCGCGCAGGATCACGTGCGCGGTGTCGTTGCCGGTGGTCGACAGCTGCGCGGACACCCCGTGCGCGTCGACGCCGAGGAACTCGTGCGGGGCCCGTGCGGTCAGCACCGCCGAGACGGCGGCGTCGATGCTGCCCTCGGGGGAGTTCTTGAAGCCGACGACGGAGGAGAAGCCCGACACCCGCTCGCGGGCGGTCTGGTCGGTGACGTTGCGCGCGCCGACGCCGTTGTAGGTGACCAGGCCGTTGACGTACTGCGGGGTGAGCGCGTTGAGCGGCTCGGCGGCCACCGGGACGCCGAGGTCGGTGATGCGGCCCATGAGGACGCGGGTGGCCACCAGCCCGACGCTGATCCGGCTCGACCCGTCGAGGAACGGGTCGTAGGCGAAGCCCTTCCAGTCGACCTCGGTGCGCGGCTTCTCGGTGTAGGTCCGCATGAGCAGCTCGAGGTCGCTGCCGTGCCGCTCGCGCATCCGGGCGAGGAAGGCGGCGTACTCGAGCGCGGCCTCGGGGTCGTGGATGGAGCAGGGGCCGGCGATGACGGCGAGGCGGTCGTCGCGGCCGGCGACGACGTCGGCGACCGCACGGCGCCCGTCGGCCGTCGTCGCGGCGGAGGCGGCGCTCAGTGGGAGGACCGTCGCCACCGCCGCCGGGGTGACGACGACGCTCAGCCCGGTGATGCGGGTGTTGACCAGCCCGGACAGGTCGACGTCGCCGTCCGGCGGGACGCCGAGCCGCTCGCGGACGCCGGGCAGCAGGGCGCCCAGCGCGGCGTCGATCTGGCCGTTGACCTGCGTCTGCACCTCGACGAGCAGGTCGGCGACGCGGGTCGCCGTGTCCAGGATCCGCTCAGCCGGCATGGGGCCTCCCGTCGTCGCCGCCGGTCGCCGAGCCAACCACAGCCGGCCGGGGCGGCCGGCCGGGGTCAGCGCGCGGCGCCGGACCGCGCGGCCAGCGCGTCGGTGAGCAGGCCGACGAGCGCCTCGAGCTGCACGTCACCGGCCGGCGAGGCCTCGTCGTCCGCGCCGTCCAGCGCCCGGGCCGCCAGGCCGGCCTTGCTGTCGACCAGCTCGGCGACCCGGCTGTCGATCGTCTGCGCGGCGATGATCCGCCACGCCGTGACCGGCTCGGTCTGCCCGATGCGGTGGCTGCGGTCGATGGCCTGGGTCTGCTCGGCGTCGGTCCAGGACAGCTCCGCCAGCACCACGTTGGAGGCGACCTGCAGGTTCAGCCCCACCCCGGCCGAGGTGAGCGAGCAGACGGCGACGGCGACGTCGGGGTCGGTGACGAACGCGTCCACGTTGCGCTGGCGCACCGTCGGCGTCTGGTCGCCGCGGATCGAGGAGAACCGGATGCCGAGGCGGGTGAACGTCTCCTCGGCGGCGTCCATCACGTCGACGTGCTTGGCGAAGAACACGACCTTGCCGGCGCTGCGGGCCAGCTGCGCCGCGTAGTCGGCCGCGAGGCCGGCCTTCGCGCGGCCGATGCGCCGCATCACGCCGAAGACGTTCTCGCCGGTGGTGGAGGCGTTGGCCTCCTTGAGCTCCCAGCGGGCCACCCGGCGCACCAGGTCGAGGTCGATGCCGCCGTCGATGCCGCCGTCGAAGGTGTCGGGGGTGCGGGCGGCCAGCGCGGTCTCGTACCGGGCGACCAGCCGGCGGGCGAGGTCGCGCTCGGCCGCGCGGATCGAGCGGCCGGCCTCGCCGTCGAGCTCGACGGGGAGGTCGGCGACGAGCCGGGCGGGGATGTCGGCGGCGACGTCGACCTTGCGGCGGCGGACGATGCCCCGGTCGATGACGCACTGGCGGGCGGCGGCGTAGAAGCCGGGGTCGGCGGGCGTCAGGCCGGTGTCCTCGAGCGCGTCGAGCAGCTCGCCGACCGGCCCGGTCTCGTCGATCCAGCCGAGGAACTGCCAGATCGCCCGGAAGTCGTCGATGTCGTTGATCAGCGGGGTGCCGGTGAGCGCCATCAGCAGCGCCCGCGGGGTGCGCTCGCGGATGCGCGCGGACAGCCCGAGCACGTGCTGGGAGCGCTGCGAGGTGCGGTTCTTGATGAAGTGCGCCTCGTCGACGACCATCCCGCGGAAGCCGAAGTCGCCGAGCCAGCCCGCGTGGCGGTCGAGCACGTCGTAGTTGACGACGACGACGTCGGCGAACCCGTCGATCGTGTCGCCGTCGCCCTGCACGACGGTGGCCGGCCGGTGCGGCGTCCAGCGGCTGGCCTCGCGCGCCCAGTTGGTCTTGACGACGTTGGGGACCACCACGAGCAGCGGGTAGGCGTCGGCCGCCTCCGCGGCCAGCAGCGACTGCGCCGTCTTGCCGAGGCCCGGCTCGTCGGCGAGCAGGAACGTCCGGTGACCGGCCGCGGCGGCGGCGACCAGCCGGGCCTGGTGCGGCATCAGCTCGGCGCCACCGGGGAGGGTCCGGAGGGTCGGCTCGGGCAGGTCCATCGAGGCCGGCGCCCCGGCGCCGGCCCGCTCGAAGGAGGTCAGCAGGGGGCCGAGCAGCTCCCAGCCGGCGAGGCGGCGCGGGCGGACGGCTGCCGGGCGCGGAGCGGAGAAGTCGGGAGCGAGGAACGGGTTGGCCAGCTGCCGGGACACGACCGACCGCGGCACGACCCGGCGCTCGGGCGGGGCGGGGGTGTCCACGGGCTCCGGCGCCGGGACCTCGTCCGGGGCCGGCTCGATGCCGACGGCGCGCAACAGCTCCCGCCGGCGCGACCGGGCGGCGTCGGAGACGACGGCGTCGTCGTCGAGCAGCGCCAGGAGCGCGGCGTCGCGGACCGCGGTCGTCGCGAGGATCGTCGCGATCCCGTCCAGGCGCTTGAGCTGCTCGGCGCGGCGGGTGGGGCTCAGGGCGCCGTCGGCCTGCACGCGGGCGCGCTCCTCGCGCAGCAGCAGCGCCACGACCTGCACGTCGGTGCGGACGGCGGGCGTCACGCGACGCCGCCGGACGGCCGCCTCGACCTCGCGGACGGTGCGGGCCAGCAGCGACACGAGGTCGCGGTCCCGCACGCGCCGCTGCTGGCGCGGGGCGGTACGGCGGGCGCCGGTCGGGCGCCGGCCTGGTCGAGCCACTCGAACACTCCTCTGCGGTGCCCGGCAACGATTGCCGGGGCAGGGCCGCACCCGGTGGTGCGGCCGGACGACGACGGCCGGGCGGGGACGCGGTCGTCCCGGGCCGGACCGGCGGGTCAGCCGGGGTCGGTGCCCCCGGATCCGAGGGGGCCGGTCGGCGGCTCGACTCGTCCGGGGAGAGCCGCCGGTCGGGCGGAGGTGGTCCGGCCCGACTGAACAGTAACGCCGACCGGCCGCCGGGTATTGCCTCCCCGGCGCGTCGGCGTCGGGCGACACAGCCGCGACCGCTTGGTCACTGCAACGACCTGGGAGCCTGGGACCGTGCACACCGCTCCTCCGTCCCGGGCCCTGGTGCCGGTGCTGCTGTTCGTCGGCACGGTCGTCGCCGTCATCAGCAGCCTCGGCGCACCGCTCGTCCCGGCCATCGCCACCGAGATGGCGACGACGCTGCCGGGCGCCCAGTGGGCGCTGACGGTCACCCTCCTGGTCGGCGCGGTCGCCACCCCGGTGATCGGCCGGCTGGGCGACGGCCCGCACCGGCGCGCGGTCGTGCTCGCCGTCCTGGCCGCGGTCACCCTCGGCGGGCTGCTGGCCGCCCTCCCCCTGGGCCTGGGGTGGCTCGTCGCCGGCCGGGGGCTGCAGGGGGTCGGGCTCGGCCTGACCCCGCTGGCGATCGCGACGGCCCGTGAGGCGCTCGCGGGCGAGCGGTCGCGCGCCACGATCGCCGCGCTGTCGATCACCGTCGTCGCCGGTGTGGGACTCGGCTACCCGCTCGCGGGGCTCGTCGCGCAGCTCGGCGGCGTGCACGCCGCCTTCTGGGCCGGGGCCGCCGTGAGCGCCGCCGCCCTCGTGGCCTCGGCCGTGGTCCTGCCCGCCTCGCGCACCACGTCCTCCCGGCCGCTCGACGTCCTCGGCGCCGTGCTCCTCGGCGCCGGGCTGGCCGGTGCGCTGCTCGCCCTCGGCGAGGCGGAGGGCATGGGCTGGACGTCGCCGGTGCCGTGGGGGCTGGCCGCCGGGTCAGCTCTCCTGCTGGCCTGCTGGGTGCGCTGGGAGCTCCGGACGCCGGCTCCGCTGGTCGACCTCCGGCTGGCCCGGGGACGCACCGCCGCCACGGCCCACTCGGCGGCCCTGCTCGTCGGGCTGTCGAACTACCTGCTCCTCGCGGCGGTACCGGTCCTCGCGCAGGCGCCGCGGGGCGGCCCGGGACTCGGCGCGTCGATCGTGGTCGCCGGGCTGGCGCTGCTGCCGTTCTCGGCGGCCAGCGTCCTCGCCGGGCGGCTGGCCCGGCTGCTCGCCGACCGCGCCGGCCCGCACGTCGTGCTGCCGGTCGCGGCGCTCGTCCAGAGCGCCGCCTTCGTGCTGTTCGGCCTCGCCCACACCCAGCTGTGGCAGGTGTTCCTCGTCATGGCGGTGGCCGGGCTCGGGGTCGGCGCCGCCTTCGCCGTCTTCCCGGCGCTGGTCATCTCCGCCGTGCCGTCGTCGGAGACCGGCAGCGCGATGAGCCTGAACCAGGTCCTGCGCTACGTCGGGTTCGCCCTCGGCAGCGCCCTGACCGCCACGGTCCTCGCCGCCGCCACACCTGAGGGTGCCGCCGCGCCGGGCAGCGGGGGGTACGGCACCGTCGCCGTCCTCGGGTCCGCCGTCTGCGTGCTCACCGCCGTCGTCGCGTGGCTGCTCCCCCCGCGCGCGGCGGCCGGGGCCGCGACCCCGCCGGCCCGGACGGCGGCCGTCCCGGGGAACCGGGGCCGCTGACGGAGCGCGACGGGGTGTCGTGGGCGGCCCCGCGGGGCCACACTCCCCGACCGTGGACCCCGCCGACCTGGACCTGCGCAACGACACCTACCGCGCGTTCGTGGCCCTCGGCCGCGCGCCGTCGGCCGACGAGGTCGCCGCCGCGAGGGCGACGACGGCCACCGAGGTCCTGGAGGGGTGGCGGCGGCTGCACGAGGAGCACGCCATCGTCCTCGACGCCGGCGGGACGCGGATCCGGATGGCCAACCCCTTCTCCGCCGTCCCCACCGCCTACCGCGTGCGGGCCGGCGGCCGCTGGTGGTACGCCAACTGCGCCTGGGACGCCTTCGGGATCTGCGCGGCCCTGCACACCGACGGGCGCATCGAGACGTCCTGTCCAGACTGCGGGGACCCGCTGACGATCGCCGTCGAGGACGAACGGCCCGACGACCCGTCCCTGCTCTTCCACTGCCTGGTCCCCGCGAGGCGCTGGTGGGACGACATCGTCTTCACCTAGCGCACGATGAACCTCTTCCGGTCGGAGGAGCACGTCACCGCCTGGCTCGGCACCCGTCCCCGCGGCGTCACCGTCCCGGTGACCACCCTGAGCGCGCTGGCCCACGCCTGGTGGGGGGACCGGCTCTCCCCCCGCTGGACGCCGCACTCCCGGGAGCACAACCAGGCGGTCCTCGACGGCGTCGGGCTGACCGGCGACTTCTGGCGGCTCGGCTGAACGCCCGGGGGCGACGTCAGCCCGTGCTCCTCAGTGACGGCGGCCCGCCCCGTCCCAGGAGGTGCATCAGCGAGGCGGCCTCGTCGGTGATGATCGCGTCGACCCCCAGGGACGCGGCGAACTGCATGTCCCGCGGGCGGTTGACCACCCACACGTGCACCTGCAGCCCGGCCCGGTGCACCCGGGCGACGAGCCCGGGGTGCTGGCGCAGCAGCGCCAGGGACGGGCCGACGGCGGTGCCGGCCGGGAGGACCGCCCGCGACCGCGACCGGGGCAGGACCTGGCGGACGAGGTGCACGGTGGGGAGGTCCGGCGCCAGGACCCGGACCCGCCGCAGCGCCGTCGGCGAGAAGCTCATCACCCGCACCGCCGGGCGCCCCGACCACTCGAGCGGACGCCCGCCGGAGAGCAGCCCGAACCTGCGCAGGCTCCGCAGCAGGGCCGCCTCGACCTGACCGGCGTGGCGGGTCGGGTGCTTGGTCTCGATCGCCAGCCGCACGCGCCCGGGCGTGGCCGTCACGTAGTCGAGCAACCGGTCCAGGGTGAGCACCCGGCCGGCGTCCTCGTCGGCCTCGACGTCGTCCTCCTCGACCGCGGGACGCGACCGGCGACCCCGGATCGCGGCAGCCCGCGGTCGCCGGTGGACCACGCGGTGCTGCTCCAGCTCGGCGAGGTCGAGGGCCGACACCACGCCGCGGCCCGTGGACGTCCGGTTGATGCGGCGGTCGTGGACGCACACCAGCACGCCGTCGCGGGTCATCCGGACGTCGCACTCGACGGCGTCCGCGCCGAGGGCCAGCGCCTGCTGGTAGGCGGTGAGGGTGTGCTCGGGGGCCTCCGCGGAGACGCCGCGGTGCGCCACGACCTCGATCTCCGACGGTGCGCGCGGCGGCAGGCCCCCGACGCCCCCGCTGCGGCCCCTGCCGGTCCCCGTACGGGACACGCGATCTCCTCGAACGGTCCCAGGACCGGGCGCGGACGCCGGGTCGTCGTCGTGCGGCAGGACCCGCCCCGCCGCCGCTGGGCCCGCCTCCTACCCGGCGCCTCCCGGGCGACACGTGCACCGGCCGCCCGGGACCGCGGAGGCCCCAGCCGGGCGGACCCGGCTCGCGCTCGTCGTCGTCAGGAGACCGAGATCTCCCCGGTCCTGTACTTCTGCTCGAAGGCCCGCAGATCCGAGCTGTCGGCCCAGACCGAGAGGACGGAGCGGCGCGTGACCGCTCGTGCGCGGTCGTACAGGACGTCCGAGTCCTGCTCGGCGTCACGCGCCCGCGCGCCGCCCTGCCACGCCACGTCCTTGACGAGGTCTCGGGCGTCCGTGACGACATCCGCCCACTCGGGCCAGAGCTGGTGACCCGAGTCCTTCTCGCTGACCCTCCAGGACGCGATGGCGAGAGCGCCGTACAGCATCACCGGCTTGCGCGGCAGGTCCCCTCGGAGGGCGGCCGCCTCCAGCTGGGAGACGGCCGCGCGGACGGGATCGATGGTGTCCGCCGAGGCCGAGTACCAGCGGGTCCGCTCGACCTCCGCCACCGCCGAGATCACGTTCTCGCGTGCGCCCTGCCGAGTACGCCGTCCCGACAGCCAGTGCCCCAGGAGGGTGCCCGCCCCGAGGCTGCCGATCCCCGACAGCAGTGCAGCAAGGTCCATGACAGAGCATTCGGCCGGGACCGCCCGGACTCCAGTCCAACCGCCTGGCCGACAGGCTGCCCTCGGGGACGTGTCCGGTCACGGCCTGGGGACGAGGTGACCCGGTACCGCGTCCCGGGCCCTCTCCTGAGCTGCTTCGAGGTCTGCACCGACTGACCGTTGGTCACGTCGGTCACCGACCACACGAGTCGCGGTCTCGCACAGGACCGGTTCCCCGAGACGCGGAGCGCGGCTGTCCGGGTCGTCGGACACCGGGACGAGGAGATCCGCGCCGACCAGCAGGCACCGGATCCGTGACCGGGGCCCGGGCGGACAGCCGGCCACCCGGGAGACGGCGGCGTGCTCAGACCGACGGGTCGCCCTCCGGCACCTCGGTCGCGACCACCTCGGCCACCTCCGCGTCCTCGCCGGAGAGCCCCTCGGCCCGCTCGTGCTCGTCGTGGAAGGCCAGCCAGCGCATCCCGAGGGCCTCGCGCTGCTCGTCGTCGACCGACTCCTTGAACGGGGGGAAGAAGTCCGTCTCCTCCTCGGCCATGTGGTCGGCGTTGACCTGCCGGGCGGTGCGCACCGCCTCCCACCAGGCCTCGCTGCCGGCCTCGTGCTCCCCGACGGCGGCCACGGCGTGCCGGATCTCGTTGTGGTCGTGCACGCCCTCCGCCGTCTCCTCCTCGCCGTCCGCCTCCTGGGCGAGCAGCGGGTAGAACAGCTGCTCCTCGGCGACGGCGTGCACCTCCAGCCTGGCGTGCAGGGCCGCCCAGGCGGCGGCGAGCTCCTCGCCGGAGAGGTCCTCGAGTGCCGAGAACTCCCGCCGGAAGACCTCGTGCTCGGCCAGGACGAGGGCGGTGATCTCGAAGTCGGACATGCCGGGCGCGTACCCGTGCCGAGCGGGAGGTAGGCGGCCGTCGGCCGGACCCACGCCATAGCCTCGGCGTCATGCGTGCCGTGCAGATCACCGAATTCGGTGGACCCGAGGTCCTCAACGTCGTCGACCTCCCCGACCCCGTCCCCGGCGACGGCCAGCAGCTGTACGAGGTGAGCTCGTCGGGCGTGAACTACGCCGACACCCACCAGACCGAGGACAGCTACCTGGCGCCGCAGCAGCTGCCGCTGGTCCCGGGCGCGGAGTTCGTCGGCCGCCCGGCCGGCGGCGGGGAGCGGGTGGTCGGCCTGGTCGAGGGCGGCGGGTACGCCGAGAAGGTCGTCGGCACCCCGCGGCTGACCTGGCCGGTGCCCGACACCGTCACCGACGAGCAGGCGCTCGCCCTCGTGCTGCAGGGGACCACCGCCTGGCACCTGCTGCGCACCAGCGCCCACCTGGCCGCCGGGGAGTCGGTCGTGGTGATCGCCGGGGCCGGCGGGGTCGGCTCGCTCGCCGTCCAGCTCGCCAAGCGGTGGGGCGCCGGCCGGGTGATCGCCACCGCGTCCAGCCCGGAGAAGCGGGCGCTGACCGAGGAGCTCGGCGCCGACGCCACCGTCGACCCCGCCCTGGCCGACGACGACCCGAAGGCGTTCACCGCCGCGCTGCGCGAGGCCAACGGGGGCCGGCGGGTCGACGTCGTCCTGGAGATGACGGGCGGCAACGTCTTCGACGGCGCGTTCTCCGCGCTGGCGCCCTTCGGCCGGATCGTGTTCTACGGCATGGCCGGCCGGCGCCCGCCCAAGCCGGTGCAGCCGCCGTCGCTCATGGGCACCAGCCGCGCCGTGGTCGGCTTCTGGCTGGCGCACTGCTTCAGCCGCCCGGCCATGCTCGACGCCGCGATGGGCGACATGCTGCCGCTGGTCGCCGACGGCGCCCTGGAGCCGGTCGGCGGCGGGCGCTACCCGCTGACCGCCGTCCGCGAGGCGCACCAGGACCTGCTCGCCCGCCGCACCACCGGCAAGCTCGTCCTCGACCCCACCCGCTGAGGCGCTCCCGCGGAGGGAGGGCGGGCCCTCCCTCCGCGGGTCCCGTCAGGCCTGGTGCGGGATCTTGTACGGCGCCGTCGCGCCGGCGTCGATCACCATCGTGGTCCCGGTGACGTAGCGGGACTCGTCGGAGGCCAGGTACAGCACGGCGTTGCTGATGTCGACCGCCTCGATCCAGGGGATCGGGAGGGCGTTGAGCGGCTTGAACGCCTCCTGGGCCTCCTCCCGGCCGATGCCCTGCTGGCCGGTGAACAGCTCGTAGATGGCCGGGTTCTGGATCATCGGGGTGTCCACGGTCGTCGGGTGCACCGAGTTGACCCGGATCCGGTGCGGCGCCAGCTCCACGGCGAGCGCCCGCATGAGCCCCACGACCCCGTGCTTGGCGGCGGTGTAGTGCGCCAGGTTGGCGAAGGCGATGAGCCCGGCCGTGGAGCTGGTCAGCACGATCGAGCCGCCTCTCCCGGCTTCCACCATCGCCGGCGCCGTGGCCTTCACCGTCTTCCACACCCCGGTGAGGTTGATGTCGACGACGTCCTGCCACTGCTCCTCGGTGAGCTCGAGGGCGGGGGCGAAGCTGCCGATCCCCGCGTTGGCGCAGACGACGTCGATGCGGCCGAGCTGCGACAGCCCCTCGTCGACGGCGCGCTGCAGCGCACCGAGGTCCCGGACGTCCGCCTGCTGGGCGACGACCCGCCGGTCGAGCGCCTCGACCGCCTTGACCGTCTCCTGCAGGTCGGCCTCGGTCGCACCGGGGTACGGCGTGGTCGCCACGTCCTCGCAGAGGTCAACCGCCACGATGTCGGCGCCCTCCTCCGCCAGGCGGACGGCGTGCGCGCGGCCCTGCCCACGCGCGGCACCGGTGATGAACGCGACCTTCCCCTCGACCCGTCCCACGGGAACCCCCCTCCGTCGCGGGGTGCACCCCGGTGGCGACCCCGGTGCCGAGACACTGTGATCCAGCCCACAGGAGGGGTCAAGCCCCGCTGCGGGGTCAGCGCGCTTCGGGGTCGGCGCCGAGGACCGCCCGGCCGCCGTCGACGGGGAGGACGGCGCCGCTGACGAAGGCCGCGGCCGGGGACAGCAGGAACGCCACGACGTCGGCGACCTCGACCGGCGTGCCGACCCGCCCCAGCGGGTGGAGGGCGGCGAGTTCCGCGTCGACGGCGGGGTGCGTGGCCCGGAACTCCTCGAGCCGGTCGGTGGCGACGGTGCCCAGCGCGACGGCGTTGGCCCGGATCCCGTCGGGCCCGTGGTCGACGGCGACGGTGCGGGTCAGGCCCTCGATCGCCGCCTTCGCCGTCGCGTAGGGCAGCGCGCCGCGGACCGGCCGCTGCGCCTGGTGCGAGGACACGGTGACGATCGCCCCGGCCCGGCCGTGCGCCAGGAAGTGGCGGACGGCGACCGAGCAGCTCGTCAGCGCCAGCGCCAGGTTCGCGGTGACCAGGTCGAGCACCTCGGCGGCGGGCGCGGAGGCGAGCGAGGCGTCGCGGAAGACCGCGGCGTTGGCCACCCACCCGGTCAGCGGGCCGGCCGACTCCGCCAGGGCGGCCGCGCGGACGAGGACCTCCGGGTCGCGCGCGTCGCCGCTGACCAGGCGCACCCGCTCGTGCGCCCAGCCCAGGTCGGCAGCGGTGTCCACCACGACCACCTCGCCGTCGGCGGCCAGCCGCTCGGCGACGGCCCGCCCGACGCCCTGCGCTCCGCCGGTCACGACCGACGACGGCCGGGTTCCCACCTCAGAACAGGCGCTGCAGGCGCCAGGCCGCCAGCCCCAGCCCGCCGAAGAGCAGCAGCGTGGCGATCCGCACGAACCAGTAGGACACGTCCTGCGGCTCGGTGGTGTAGCCGATCTGGCTGCCGAGGTCGTCGTAGACGGCCTCGAGCTCGGCGCGGGTGCGGGCCTCGTTGTACTGGCCGCCGGTGTCCTCGGCGATCTGCCGCAGCGCGTCGCGGTCGATCGGCACCGGCGTCACCTCGCCGCCGATCTCGATCGAGCCGTAGTCGGTGCCGAACGCGATCGTCGAGACCGGCACCCCGGCGCCCTGCGCCGCGGCGATCGCCTGGGTGTTCTCGCGGCCCACGGTGTTGTAGCCGTCGGACAGCAGCAGGATCCGCGCCGGCGGCAGCTCCTCGCCCTCCCCCACGTCGAGGGTGGACTGGAAGGTGCTGATCGCGGTGAGCGAGGTGAAGATCGCCTCGCCGATCGCCGTCGCCTCCGACAGCTCCAGGTTGGCGATCGCCCCGCGCACCTGGTCGCGGTCGGTCGTGGGCGTCACCAGGGTCGAGGCGGTGCCGGAGAACGACACGAGCCCGAGGTTGATCCGCTCCGGGAGGATGTCGACGAAGTCCGAGGCGGCGTCCTTCATCGCCTCGAACCGGCTGGGCTCGATGTCCTCGGCCTGCATCGACAGCGACACGTCCAGCGCCAGGACGACGGTGGCGGTCTCCCGCGGCACCCGCACCTCGGTGCTCGGCTGCGCCAGCGACAGCACCAGCCCCAGCAGCGCGGTCAGCGTCAGGCCGAAGGCGACGTGCCGCACCCACCCCGCCCGCTTGGGGAGCAGCCCCGCGGCCAGCCCGGTCTGGGAGAACCGGGCGGCGTACACCCGCCGGCGCAGCTGCTTGACCACGTACAGCACGGCCAGGGCGACGGCGGGGACGAGTGCGAGCAGCCACAGCGGTGACTGGAAACTCACGAGCGGACCTCTCTGGGGTTCGGGGCGGTCACCGCGACGCCCCTCCGGAGCCGGCGCGCCGGCGGTCGGCGACGAACCGGACGACGTCCATCAGCCAGTCGCGGTCGGTGCGCAGCTGCAGGTGGCCGGCGCCGGCCCGGCGCAGCGCGGCGGCGATCGCCCGCCGCTGCTCGGCCGCGCCCTCGGCGAACCGGGCCCGGAACCGGGGGTCGCCGGTGGGCACCTCCAGGGTCTGCCCGGACTCGGGGTCGCGCACCGTGAGCAGGCCGACGTCGGGCAGCTCCAGCTCGCGCGGGTCGACCACCTCGATGCCCAGCAGCTCGTGGCGGGCGCCCAGCCCCCGCAGCGGGCGCTCCCAGTCCAGGTCGCCGAGGAAGTCCGAGACCACGACCACCAGCCCGCGGCGGCGCGGCGGGCGGCGCAGCGCCTCCAGGGCCGCGGCGAGGTCGCCGCGGCGGCCGGTGGCGGCCCGCGGCGTGGCGACCACCCCGCGCAGCAGCCGGTCGGCGGCCAGCCGGCCGGCCTGCGCCGGGTAGCGGTCCACCCGCTCGCCGGTGGTGACGACGGCGCCGAGCCGGTTGCCGCCACGCACGGTCAGGTGGCTGACGGCGGCGAGCCCGGCGATGGCGAGGTCACGCTTGTCGCACAACCCCGTGCCGAAGTCGAGGCTGGCCGAGAGGTCGACCACGGCCCACGTCTCGAGCTCGCGGTCGGCGATCGTCTCGCGGACGTGCGGCACCTGGGTGCGGGCGGTGACCGGCCAGTCCATCCGCCGGACGTCGTCGCCGGGGTGGTAGGTGCGCGAGTCGCCGGCCTCGCTGCCCGAGCCCGGCACGAGGCCGAGGTGGTCGCCCTGCAGCAGCCCGTCGAGCCGCCGCCGCACGGTGAGCTCCAGCCGCTGCAGCAGCACGTCGGCCGGGCCCTCCCCGAAGTGGGGTGGGGCGGCGTCGCCGTCGCCGGGGTCGATCCCCGAGCCGGGGGTCCCCGCGCCCGACGGCACGGCGCCCGCCGGTGCGACGGCCCCGGGTGTGACGGCCGCCGCCGTCCCCGCCGCGGCGGGCTCCTCGGCCCGCTGGCGGCCGCGCCACCGGATCACGCCTGCGGAGCGCCCGGCACGTGGCCGTTGCCGCCCGGCGCACCGGCGCCGGGCCGGCCGTTCTGGGCCGGGCCGTTCGGGGACACCGCCCCGCCGGGGCCGGCCGGGCCGTTCTGCACCGGGCCGCCGGGACCTCCCGGGCCGCCGGGCACGGGACCGCCGGGCACGGGGCCGGCCGGGTAGCCGGGCGGGCCGTAGGGCGCCACGCCCTGCGGCGGGCCGTACTGCGGCGCGCCGGGCGGCGGGACGGCCGGGCCACCGGGAGCGGCCGGGCCGTAGCCGGCGGCCCGCTGGCGCGGGGTCACCTGCGGCAGCGGCACCGTCTGCAGGATCCGCTTGACCACGTGGTCGGCCGGGACGCCGTCGGCGAGCGCGTCGTAGGAGAGCACCAGCCGGTGGCGCAGCACGTCGGCGGTGACGTCGAGGACGTCCTGCGGCAGCACGTAGTCGCGGCCGCGGACCAGTGCCAGCGCCCGGCCGGCGGCGATCAGGCCCAGCGAGGCGCGGGGGCTGGCGCCGTAGGACACCCACGAGGCGACGTCGTCCATGCCGTGCTCGCGCGGCTGCCGGGTGGCGACGACGAGCCGCACGACGTAGTCGACCAGCGCGTGGTGCACGAAGACCTGCGAGGCGGTGCGCTGCATGCGGCGCAGGTCGTCCGGGCCCAGGACGGTCTCGGCCTGCGGCGGCGTCGAGCCCATCCGGTAGATGATCTCGCGCTCCTCCTCCGGGCTCGGGTAGTCGACGAGCACCTTCATGAGGAAGCGGTCGCGCTGGGCCTCGGGCAGCGGGTAGACGCCCTCGGACTCGATCGGGTTCTGCGTGGCCAGCACGAGGAACGGGTCGGGCAGCGGGTGGGTGACGCCGCCGATGGAGACCTGCCGCTCGGCCATGACCTCCAGCAGCGCCGACTGCACCTTGGCCGGCGCGCGGTTGATCTCGTCGGTGAGGACGAAGTTGGCGAACACCGGGCCCAGCTCGGTGTCGAAGGCGTCCTGCCCGGCCTTGTAGATGCGGGTGCCGAGGATGTCGGCCGGCACCAGGTCGGGCGTGAACTGCAGCCGGGCGAACTTCCCGCCGACGACGGTGGCCAGCGTTTCGACGGCGAGGGTCTTGGCCACGCCCGGGACGCCCTCGAGGAGCACGTGCCCGCGGGCGAGGAGGGCGACCAGCATCCGCTCGACCAGGCGGTCCTGGCCGACGATGACCCGCTTGATCTCGAACAGCGCCCGTTCCAGCCGCGCGGCGTCCGC
This sequence comes from Geodermatophilus sp. SYSU D00814, assembly GCF_054050055.1. Taxonomy (NCBI): domain Bacteria; kingdom Bacillati; phylum Actinomycetota; class Actinomycetes; order Geodermatophilales; family Geodermatophilaceae; genus Geodermatophilus; species Geodermatophilus sp. SYSU D00814. The sequence goes on along the minus strand of NZ_JBJGYP010000003.1, from coordinate 105,533 downwards.
CGACGGCGGGACCGGGGCACCGGCGGCGGTGGCGCCGGCGGGCTTGTCGAGCGGGGTGCTGGCGGTGGTCACGAGGCTCCTCGGGTGCCGGTTCACGGCCTCCGGGTCCGGAGCGGGGCTCCCCGGGGAGGCCGGTGACGGGGCCTGCCGCCCGTCCCGCGGCCAGTGTCCCACCCCGGCCCGGGGATCCGTCCGGCGTGCGCGGCGCCGCGCCGCCCGGGGTGTCAGGCGGGACACGCCGGGGAAGGACACGGACGCGCCGCCCGGGCACGTCCTTCCCCCTCCACCTCGCGCCCGCTGGCTGCTAGCGTGTGCGCTGCGTCGGGCAGCTCCCCCCGTGGCTGCCCGACGCCCTACTGTCCCGGTCGGTGCGGCTCAGGCCGACGGCCGGACCGCGCCGAAGTAGCTGCTGCCGAACCACATCGGCGCCACCCTGACGACGTCGCCGCTCTGCGGGGCGTGCACCACCTTGCCGTCGCCGATGTAGAGCGCCACGTGGTAGATCCCCAGGTACGAGCTGCCCGAGCCCCAGAAGACCAGGTCCCCGGGGCGCAGGTCGCCCCGCGCGACGGTCTTGCCGCGGTTGTTCCACCACTGGTCGCGGCTGGTGCCGCCGACCTGGATGCCGGCGCGGGCGTAGGCGTACTGGGTCAGCCCCGAGCAGTCGAAGCCCCAGATGCGGGTGTCCGGCGGGATGCCGTAGCTCGGGCCGTTGCTGCCGCCGCCGCCCCAGCTGTAGGGCAGGCCGCGCTGGGACAGCGCCGCGTCGATGGCCCGCTGCGCCGCGGAGGCCGACGGCGCGCCGGCCGACGTCGACGCCGGCGGCGCCGGGGTGCCCGCCGACGAGCCGGAGGAGCCCGACGAGCCCGACGAGGACCCCGACGAGGACCCCGACGAGGACCCCGAGGGCGTGCTCGGCGCGGACGGCGCCGGAGCGGACGGCGTGGACGGAGCGGGCGCGGGCGCGCTGCTCGACGGGGCGGCCTGCGGGGCCGGCGCGGGCGCCGGGGCCGGGCGCGACGCCGCCGCGCGGGCGGCCTCGGCGGCCGCGGCGGCGGCCGCAGCCGCGGCGGCCTCGGCCGCGTCCTGCTCCTGCTGGAGCTCGGTGACCTCCTGGCCGGCGGCCGCGGCCTGGGCGGCGAGCTCGTCGCGCTGCCCGGCGAGGGCGGCGGTCTGCTCGCGGGCGGCCAGCTCCTGGGCCTGCGCGCCCTCGAGGGCCGCGGCGGCCTCGGCCTGCAGCCCCTCGGCCCGCGCCGAGGCCGACTGCGCGTCCTGCTGGGCGACGACGGCCTGCTCCTGCAGGACGACGAGCTCGCCGACGACGTCGACGCGGTGGGTGCCGGCTGCCTCGAGCAGCGCGGCGCGCTCGATCAGCTGGGCGGGGCCGCCGGCCGACAGCAGCGCGGCGGTGCCGGGCGCGGTGCTGCCCTGGATGTAGGTGTCGCGGGCGTAGTCGGCGACCTGGGCCCGGCCGGTGGCGACCTCGGCGTCGGCCTGCGCGGCGGCGGCCGTCGCGGCCTCGGCGGCGTCGCGGGCGGCCTCGTAGGCGGCCTGCGTCTCCTCGTAGTCCTGCAGCGCGATCTGCGCGCCCTGGTGCGCGGCCGCCGCGGCGGCCTCGGCCTCGGCCAGCTGTGCGCTGAGCACGCCGACCTGCGCGGCGGCGGCGTCGCGGGCGGCCTCGGCGGCGGCGATCTCCTCGTCGGTGGGCGCGGCAGCGGCCGTGCCGGGGGTGAGGCCGGCGACGGTGAGCGCGGCCAGCGCCGTCCCCACCACCCGCGCGGCCCAGCGGTGATGTCGCGTGCGCGTTCCCGTTCCCACGTGCCGACCCCTCCCGGTGCGCCGGCGTCGCACACCGGGCGCTCGTCTCCGGGCGCCCGTCCGGGCGCCACCCGGACCGGGGATCGACCGGTCCGGGTGACCTCCGGAGGGGTCGGCGAGCCGATCTCCCCCGCAGGGGGGAGGTCGCCTGCCTAGTTCACCTGGCGCCCGCCGGCCTGCCAGAAGGGCTCGCGCAGCTTGAACTTCTGGATCTTGCCGGTGGCGGTGCGGGCCAGCTCGTCGCGGAACTCGACCCGCTTGGGCGTCTTGTACCCGGCCAGCCGCGACCGGCAGTGGGCGATGATCTCCTCGGCCGTGGCGCTCTGCCCCTCGCCGAGCACGACGATCGCGGTCACCAGCTCCCCCCACTTCTCGTCGGGGATGCCGATGACGGCGACCTCGGCCACGGCCGGGTGGCTGAAGACGGCGTCCTCGACCTCGATGGAGGACACGTTCTCGCCGCCGGTGATGATCACGTCCTTCTTGCGGTCGGAGATCGTCAGGTAGCCGCCGTCGTCGATGCTGCCGCCGTCGCCGGTGTGGAACCAGCCGCCCTCCAGCGCCTCGGCCGAGGCGTCGGGGTTGTCCCAGTAGCCGGCCAGGACGGTGTTGCCCTGGGCCAGCACCTCGCCGGAGTCGCTGACCGCCAGCCGGGTGCCCAGCGCGGGGACGCCGGCGCGCGAGAGCCGCTGCGCGCGCTCCTCGGGCGGGAGCTCGTCGTACTCCGCGCGGGGCCGGTTGATGGTGAGCAGCGGCGCGGTCTCGGTGAGGCCGTAGATCTGGTTGAACTCCCAGCCGAGCTCGGCCTCCACGCGGGCGATCGTCTTCGACGGCGGCGGGGCGCCGGCCACGACGATCCTCACCCGGTCCCGGCCCGGGATCTCCCCGTCCCAGGTCGCGGCGGCCTCGAGGACGGCGTTCCAGACGGCGGGGGCGCCGGCCATCATCGTGACGCCGTGCCGCTCGACGCGGCGCAGGATCTCCGCGCCGTCGACCTTGCGCAGCACCACCTGGCGGGCGCCGACGCCGGCCATCGTGTACGGCAGCCCCCAGCCGTTGCAGTGGAACATCGGCAGCGTGTGCAGGTAGACGTCGCGGTCGCTCACCTGCATGTGCATGCCGAAGGTGACCGCGTTGACCCAGATGTTGCGGTGGGTCATCTGCACGCCCTTGGGCCGCGCCGTCGTGCCGCTGGTGTAGTTGATCGTGGCGGTGGCGTCCTCGTCGGGCTCGCCCCACGGCCGCGGCTCGGCGTCGAAGGCGAGCAGCTGCTCGTACTCCTCGCCGGTGCCGAACCGGTGCTCGGCCTGCACGGCCTTGAGCGAGGTCTCCAGCTCCGGGTCGACCAGCAGGACCTTCGCGCCCGAGTGCCCGACGATGTAGGAGACCTCCTCGGGGTTGAGCCGGAAGTTGACCGGCACCGCCACCCGCCCCGACGACGGGACCGCGAGCAGCACCTCCAGCAGCCGGGCGGCGTTGTGGCTGACGATCGCGACCCGCTCGCCCTCCCCCACCCCGAGCGCGTCGAGGCCGGCCTGCAGCGCGCGGCCGCGGCGGGCGAACTCCCGCCAGGTCGTCTCGCCCACCGGCGGCGCGGGCTGGTCCGGCTCGTCGACGACGCCGATCCGGTCGCCGTAGACGAGCTCGGCGCGGTCGAGGAAGTCGCGGGTGGTCAGGGGCACGCGCATGCCGGGCTCCCGGTGGCCAGGGCCGACCGGGGAGGCCGGTCGGCCGCTCGACGTGGTCCCCGTCACGCTAGCCGCCTCCGCGACGATCAGGTGACCTGATCGTGCAGCGTCCTCCCGCACGGTGGGCGGTGCGGGAGGACGCGCTGCGGTGCGGGAGGACGCGCTGCGGTGCGGGAGGACGTGCGGCGGTGCGGGAGGACGTGCGGCGGTGCGGGAGGACGGCGTCAGCCGGCCGTGGCGAGGACGGCCCAGGCCACCGCGGCGGTCCCCGCCGTCGCGGCGAGCGCGCGGACGGTGTCGGCGTGGCAGAGCCGGCGGTGGGTGACGGGGTCCCACCCGTGGCCCAGGTGCCGGTGCAGCGGGACGGCGAGCAGCGCGGTGACGGCGAGGACGAGCGCGAGGCAGGCGCCACCGACGAGCACCGGCAGCAGCGGCGTCCCGGCCGGCCGCGCGGCCAGCAGCCACAGCGTGGTGACGCCCTGACCGGCGAACAGCGGACCCACCACCCGGCTCACCCGCCGCTGGTGCGCCCGCTCGTAGGCGGGGAACGCATCGGGCGGCACCAGCGCGAACTGCGGGTAGACCAGCGCGCGCACGGTCCACTGGAACCCGGCGTAGGCCGCGGTCAGCGCCAGGTGGACGACGAGCAGCGTCACTGCTTCAGCGGCTTGCCGCGCCAGGTGAGGCTCTGCGCGTCGAGCGCGCGCAGCAGCGGGTCCCCCTCGGCGAGCACCCGCTCGGCCAGGGCGACCGCGCCGGCGAGCTGCTCGTCGGACAGCTGCGCGAACGCCGGGGACCGCCGGCGGTCGAGCACGTCGTACCAGCGGCCCCCGACGGCGTGGTCGAGCACGATCCGCCCGAAGCAGTGGTCGTTCGTCACCACCCAGCGGCCCGCGCGGGCCCGCCGCGGCAGCTCGCGCAGCACCAGCTCGCGGTAGCGGGCCTCCAGCTCGGCGCGGCTCACGCCGCCGTCCCCAGCAGCCGCGGCAGCGCCGTCGAGATGGGCTCGCGGACGACGAGGTCGGCCAGCCCGTCGTAGGGCGTGGGCTCGGCGTTGACGATGACCACGCGCGCGCCGTGCGCCGCGGCGACCTCGACGAGCCCCGCGACCGGGTACACCACCAGCGAGGTGCCGACGGCGAGCAGGACGTCGCAGTCGCCGGCCGCCTCCGCCGCGGCGTCGAGGACCCGCCCGTCGAGGGCCTGCCCGAAGCTGACCGTCGCCGACTTGAGGATGCCCCCGCAGACCAGGCAGGCGGGGTCCTCCTCGCCGGCGTCGAGGCGGGCCAGGGCGCTGTCCATCGAGGTGCGGTCCCCACAGGAGAGGCACTCGACGGCGTGGACCGTGCCGTGCAGCTCGAGCACCGCTCGCGGCGAGGACCCGGCGGCCTGGTGCAGCCCGTCGACGTTCTGGGTCAGCAGCGCCCGCAGCCGACCCTGGCGCTCCAGGTCGGCCAGCGCGCGGTGCCCGGCGTTCGGGGCGACGTCGCCGGCGCGCATCCCCGCCCGCATGCGCCACGCCTTCCGCCGGATCTCCGGGTCGGTCACGTAGTAGGACAGCGTCACGAGCTTCTCGGCGTCGGGGTCGCGGGTCCACACGCCGTTCGGGCCGCGGTAGTCGGGGATGCCGCTGTCGGTGGAGATGCCGGCGCCGGTCAGCACGGTGATCCGGCGGGCACCGGTGAGCCAGTCCGGGAGCGGGTCGGGCACGGCGCCGGTCACGTCGTCCACCGTAGGCAGCGGCGGGGCGGCCCGCGCAGGACCGGGCCGCCGTCCTGGCTCACCCCCGCGCGTCCTGGCTCACCGCCCACCGCGAGCCAGGACGCAGCACGATCAGGTCACCTGATCGTCCGCCGACGGCGGCCCTGAGACGCAGGTCACCCGGTGAGGGAAGGGTCGCCTCACCAGCGGTTCGCCGGCCCGGGCTGGGATGATGGCGGGTGGCATTCAAGCCCGATGGACTTCTCGAGGGTGAGGCGCAAGCAGTGGCAGCCAGCAAGGACAGCTTCGGCGCCCGGTCGACGCTCAGCGTCGCCGGCACCGACTACGACATCTACCGGCTCGACGCGGTCGAGGGCGCAGACCGGCTCCCCTACAGCCTGAAGGTCCTGCTCGAGAACCTGCTGCGCACCGAGGACGGCGCCGACGTCACCGCCGACCACGTCCGTGCGCTGGCGAACTGGGACCCCACGGCCGAGCCCGACCGTGAGATCCAGTTCACCCCGGCCCGCGTGGTCATGCAGGACTTCACCGGCGTCCCCTGCATCGTCGACCTGGCCACCATGCGCGAGGCCATGGCCGACCTCGGCGGCGACCCGAACCGGATCAACCCGCTCGCCCCGGCCGAGCTGGTCATCGACCACTCCGTCATCGCCGACGTCTTCGGCACCCCGGAGAGCTTCGAGCGCAACGTCGAGATCGAGTACGAGCGCAACGGCGAGCGCTACCAGTTCCTGCGCTGGGGCCAGGGCGCCTTCGACGACTTCAAGGTCGTCCCCCCGGGCACCGGCATCGTGCACCAGGTCAACATCGAGCACCTGGCCCGCGTGGTGTTCCCGCGGCAGGACGGCGACCGCGTCGTCGCCTACCCCGACACCTGTGTCGGCACCGACAGCCACACCACGATGGTCAACGGCCTGGGCGTGCTCGGCTGGGGCGTCGGCGGCATCGAGGCCGAGGCCGCGATGCTCGGCCAGCCGGTGTCGATGCTCATCCCGCGGGTGGTCGGCTTCAAGCTCACCGGCCAGCTGCCCGACGGCGCCACGGCCACCGACCTGGTCCTCACCATCACCGAGATGCTGCGCCAGCACGGCGTGGTCGGGAAGTTCGTCGAGTTCTACGGCGCCGGCGTCTCCGCCGTCCCGCTGGCCAACCGCGCCACGATCGGCAACATGAGCCCGGAGTTCGGCTCCACCGCGGCGATGTTCCCCATCGACGAGGAGACCATCGGCTACCTGCGGCTGACCGGCCGCTCCGAGGAGCAGGTCGCCCTGGTCGAGGCCTACGCCAAGGAGCAGGGCCTCTGGCACGACCCCTCCCGGGAGCCGGCCTTCTCCGAGTACCTCGAGCTCGACCTCGCCACGGTCGTCCCCTCGATCGCCGGGCCCAAGCGCCCGCAGGACCGGGTGGCCATCACCGACGCGAAGGCCTCCTTCCGGCAGGCGCTGCCCACGTACGCGCCGATCGACGAGATGCAGAAGGACGACGACGACGCCCCGCGCGACACCGAGTCCGCCGTCGACGAGGCGTCCGAGGAGTCGTTCCCGGCGTCGGATCCGGTCAGCCCGTTCGCGCACGGCAACGGTGATGCCGGCAAGCCGCACCACGTCGTCCCGAACCGCGTCCCGGACCGCCCCTCCAAGCCCACCCGCGTGGTGCTGGAGGACGGCACCGAGACCACCGTCGACCACGGCCACGTGGTCATCGCGGCGATCACCTCGTGCACCAACACGTCCAACCCGCAGGTCATGATCGGCGCGGCGCTGCTGGCGAAGAACGCCGTCGAGCGCGGCCTGGCCACCAAGCCGTGGGTGAAGACGACGCTGGCCCCCGGGTCGAAGGTCGTCATGGACTACTACGAGAAGGCGCAGCTCACCCCGTACCTGGAGAAGCTCGGCTTCTACCTGGTCGGCTACGGCTGCACCACCTGCATCGGCAACTCCGGCCCGCTGCCCGAGCCGGTCAGCCAGGCGGTGAACGACGCCGACCTCGCCGTCGTCTCGGTGCTGTCGGGCAACCGCAACTTCGAGGGCCGGATCAACCCCGACGTCAAGATGAACTACCTGGCCAGCCCGCCGCTGGTCATCGCCTACGCGCTGGCCGGGTCGATGGACGTCGACCTGAACACCGACCCGCTGGGGCAGGACGCCGACGGCAACGACGTCTTCCTGCGCGACATCTGGCCCTCCCCGCAGGAGGTGCAGCGGGTCATCGACGAGGCGGTCTCCGCCGAGCAGTTCGGCCGCAGCTACGAGGACGTCTTCGCCGGCACGCAGCAGTGGCAGGACCTGCCCACGCCCACCGGCGACACCTTCGCCTGGGACCCGGAGAGCACCTACGTCCGCAAGCCCCCGTACTTCGAGGGCATGCCGGCGCAGCCGGCGCCGGTCGGCGACATCACCGGCGCCCGTACGCTGGCGGTGCTCGGTGACTCGGTGACCACCGACCACATCTCGCCGGCCGGCTCCATCAAGGCCGACAGCCCCGCCGGGCAGTACCTGCGCGAGCACGGCGTGGAGCGGCGCGACTTCAACTCCTACGGCTCCCGCCGCGGGAACCACGAGGTCATGATCCGCGGCACCTTCGCCAACATCCGGCTGCGCAACCAGCTGGTGCCGGGCACCGAAGGCGGCGTCACCAAGAACCACCTGACCGGTGAGACGACGACGATCTACGACGCCTCGCGGGCCTACCAGGAGCAGGGCATCCCCCTGGTCGTGCTGGCCGGTAAGGAGTACGGCTCGGGCTCGTCGCGCGACTGGGCGGCCAAGGGGACGGCGCTGCTGGGCGTCAAGGCGGTCATCGCCGAGAGCTACGAGCGGATCCACCGCTCCAACCTCATCGGCATGGGCGTGCTGCCGCTGCAGTTCCCCGAGGGCCAGAACCGCGAGTCGCTGGGCCTGACCGGCGACGAGGAGTTCACCATCACCGGGATCACCGCCCTCAACGACGGCGAGACCCCGCGCACGGTCAAGGTGAAGGCGGGCGACGTGGAGTTCGACGCCCGCGTCCGCATCGACACCCCCGGCGAGGCGAACTACTACCGCAACGGCGGGATCATGCAGTACGTCCTCCGCTCGCTCCGGCAGGGCTGACCCCGTGGACCTGGGCCTGGGCGGTCGCGGGTACCTGCTCACCGGTGCGAGCCGGGGGCTGGGCCTCGCGACCGCCCGGGCCCTCGTCGCCGACGGGGCGCGCGTCCTGGTCAGCTCCCGCTCCGCGTCCTCGGTGGAGGCGGCCGTGGCGTCGCTGGGCGAGCGCGCCTCGGGTGTCGCCGCCGACCTCGCCGACCCGGACGCGGCCGAGCTGCTGGTCTCCCGGTCGCGGGAGGTGCTCGGGCGGGTCGACGGCGTCCTGGTCAGCGTCGGCGGCCCGGCACCGGGCACCGTGCTGGAGACGCCGGAGGACGCCTGGCGCGACGCCGTCGACAGCGTGCTGCTCGGCCCGCTGCGGCTGGTGCGCGCGCTGGTGCCGCACCTGTCCGAGGGCGCCGCGATCGGCTTCGTGCTCTCGACGTCGGCGCGCCAGCCGATCGGGCACCTGGCCATCTCCAACGGGCTGCGGCCCGGCCTGGCCATGACCGCGAAGGCGCTGGCCGACGAGCTGGGCCCGCGCGGGATCCGGGTCCTCGGGCTGCTTCCCGGCACGATCGCCACCGACCGGATCACCGAGCTCGAGGCCGCCTCGGGCGACCCCGCGCGGATGCGGGCGCGCACCGAGGCCGGCATCCCGCTGCGCCGGGTCGGCGAGCCCGACGAGTTCGGCCGGGTCGCCGCCTTCCTGCTCTCCCCCGCCGCGTCCTACGTCACCGGCACGATGGTCGCCGTCGACGGCGGCGTGCTCCGCGCTCCATGAAGAACCCCCTTGCCCCCCACCGCTCGCAGGCTCGCGGCGGGCCCCTGCAAGGGGGCCGTTCTCCGGTCCTGATCGCGTGTGCCCACGGCACCCGCAACCCGGCCGGGCGCCGACTGGTCGCCGAGCTGGCGCTGGCCGCCCGCCGGCTGCGGCCGGGCCTGGTGACGACGGCTGCCTTCGTCGACGTGCAGCCGCCCACCGTCGCCGACGTCGTGGCGGGGCTGGCCGGCGACGGGCGGCCGGCGGTCGTCGTGCCGCTGCTGCTGTCGGGCGGCTACCACGTGCACGTCGACATCGCCGGGGCCGTCGCCGCGCACGACGCCGTTGTCGCCGCGCGGCCGCTGGGCCCCGACCCCCGGCTGGCCGCGGTGCTCTCCGACCGGCTGGTCGAGGCCGGCGCCGACCCGCGCGACCCGCTCACCGCCGTCGTGCTGGCCGCCGCCGGGTCGAGCGACCCGCGGTCGGTGGCCGACGTCGAGGACACCGCCGACCTGCTGCAGCGCTCGTGGGCCGGCCCGGTCACCACCGGCTACGGCTCGGCCGCGCAGCCGCCGGTCGCCGACGCCGTGGCCGCGGCGCGGAAGGGCGGCGCCGAACGGGTCGTCGTCGCCTCCTACCTGCTGGCGCCCGGCCACTTCCACGGGAAGCTGGCGGAGGCCGGCGCCGACGTCGTCACCGCTCCGCTGCTGCCCGACGAGCGCATCGCCGCGGTCCTGCTCGACCGCTACGACGCCGCCGTCGGCTGACCGGCCGGGCCCTGCTCAGGCCTGCCAGCCGAGCGCCTGCTCCCCCACGACCAGGACCAGCACGAACACCGCCGCGGCGAGCACCGGCACGGCCAGCGTCCACCAGGAGCCGCGCAGCGCGAGGCGGGCCAGCCACGCCGCCAGCCCCAGCCAGAGCAGCCACAGCGGGACGAGCACCGGACCGGGGACGACCAGGCCGCCGGCGAGGTAGAACCAGCCGACGGCCAGGTGGGCGAGCCCGGACAGCGCGGCGAGCAGCAGCGGTCCGGCGGCGGGGCGGGCGGTCCGGGTGGGCACGGCGGCAGCATGGCAGGGCCGCCGCCGGCTCAGGCCGGATCGGGTCCCGTGGCCACCGGGCGGGACGGGTCGTTCGACCACTGCGACCACGACCCGGGCCACAGCGCCGCCGCGATGCCGGCCTCGGCCAGCGCGGCCACCTCGTGCGCGGCGGTGACACCCGACCCGCAGTAGACGCCGACCGTCGTCCCCGGCCGCACGCCCAGCGCGGCGAACCGCTGCGCCAGGTCGGGGCGGAACGTCCCGTCGGGGCGCAGGTTGTCCGCCGTCGGGGCGCTCACCGCACCGGGCACGTGCCCGGCCCGCGGGTCGACCGGCTCGACCTCCCCGCGGTAGCGCTCCCCCGCCCGGGCGTCGAGCAGCACCCCGCCCGCGCCCGGCAGCGCCGCCGCCTCGTCCGCGGTGAGCGTGGGCATGCCCCCGCCGGGGAGCACCACGTCCCCCGGCTCGGGGACGACGTCGCCGGTCTCCAGCACACCCCCCGCGGCCACCCAGGCGTCGAGGCCGCCGTCGAGCAGCCGGACGTCGGTGAGCCCGCCCCAGCGCAGCAGCCACCAGGCCCGCGCCGCGGCCAGGCCGCCGGTGGCGTCGTAGGCGACGACGGCGTCGCCGCTGCGGATGCCCCACCGGCGGGCCGCGGCCTGCAGGTCGGCGAGCGACGGCAGCGGGTGGCGGCCCTCCGCCGGCGACGGCGGCCCGGCGAGCTCGGTGTCGAGGTCGGCGAACACCGCCCCCGGCAGGTGGCCGGCCCGGTACCGCTCGCGGCCGCGGTCGTCCCCGAGCGCCCACCGGACGTCGAGCAGCACCGGCCGCGGGCCGGCCAGCAGCTCGCCGGCCCGCACCAGCACGCTCACCGCGCGGTGGCCAGCAGCCCGCGCAGCTCGGCGGTCAGCGCGTCCCGGGCGTCGCGGCGGCCCAGCCACGCCGCCGGGGTCGCCTGGAACAGCGTCGTCTTCCACCGGCCGCCGCCCTCGTCGACGGCGACCAGCGTGTGGATGCTGTGCAGGCCCGGGTCCACGTCGTCCTCCCCGGGCGGGATCATCCCGGCGTGCGCGTGCAGCACCGCGACGCCGTCGGCGATCGAGCGCACCGAGCGGACCAGGCCGACGTAGGTGGCCGTGGGGTGGCTGCCGAACACCCGCCGCAGGTCCGAGGCGATCGACAGCCGGCCGCTGACGGTCGTGCCGTCGTAGCCGACCATGTCGCCGTCGTCGGCGAAGACCGCGGCGACCGCCGCCCCGCTGCGCCGGTTCCAGCCGTCGACGAAGTCGGCGTACAGCGCGCGGATCTGGGCGTCGTGCGGGTGGGCGGACGTCACGGAGTTCCTCCTGGTGCAGCCGGTGCAGGAGGAACGCTAGTTGCTACGCCGCGTCGACCGTCCGACGCTCGCCGTCGGCGAACTGCGTCCGGTAGAGGTCGGCGTACCGCCCGCCGAGCGCCAGCAACTCCTCGTGAGTGCCCGACTCCGCGATGCGACCGTCGTCGACGACGAGGATCCGGTCGGCGCTGCGGATCGTGGACAGCCGGTGCGCGATCACCAGCGACGTCCGGCCGGCCAGCGCGGTGTCGAGCGCGTGCTGCACCGCCACCTCCGACTCGCTGTCGAGGTGCGCGGTCGCCTCGTCGAGGATGACGATCCCGGGCGCCTTGAGCAGCACCCGCGCGATGGCCAGCCGCTGCTTCTCCCCGCCGGAGAGGCGGTAGCCGCGGTCGCCGACGACGGTGTCGAGCCCGTCGGGCAGCGCGGCGACAAGCGCGGCGATCCGCGCGCCGCTCAGCGCCGACCACAGCTGCTCGTCGGTGGCCTCGGGCCGGGCGTAGAGCAGGTTGGCGCGGATGGTGTCGTGGAACAGGTGCGCGTCCTGGCTGACGACGCCGATCGCGTCGCGCAGCGAGGCCAGCGTGGCCTGCCGCACGTCGACCCCGCCGATGCGCACCGCGCCGGCGGTGACGTCGTAGAGCCGCGGCACCAGGTTGACGATCGTGGACTTGCCGGCGCCGGAGTGCCCCACGAGGGCGACCAGCTGGCCGGGCTCGACGCGGAAGGACACGTCGTGCAGCACCGCCGTCGGCCCGCCGTGCTCGGGCAGCGACACGTCCTCCAGCGAGGCCAGCGACACGTCCGCGGCCGCCGGGTAGCTGAAGGAGACGGCGTCGAACTCCACCGACCGGTCGTCGGCGGGCACCGGCACCGCGTCGGGGGCCTCGGCGATCATCGGCGGCAGGTTGAGCACCTCGAAGACCCGGTCGAAGCTGACCATCGCGCTCATCACGTCGACCCGGACGTTGGACAGCGCGGTCAGCGGGCCGTAGAGCCGCGACAGCAGCAGCGCGAGCGCGACGACGTCGCCCGGGGAGAGCGAGCCGGAGAAGGCCAGCCAGCCGCCGAGGCCGTAGACCAGCGCGGTGGCCAGCGCGGCCACCAGGGTCAGCGCGGTGAAGAAGGTGCGGCCGTACATCGCCGACAGGACGCCGATGTCGCGGACCCGCGCCGCTCGGCCGCGGAAGCTCTCCGCCTCGGCCGCGGGGCGGCCGAACAGCTTGACCAGCAGGGCGCCGGCGACGTTGAACCGCTCGGTCATCGTCGCGTTCATCGACGCGTTGAGCCCGTAGGACTCCCGGGTGATCTCCTGCAGCCGGCGGCCGATGCGGCGGGCCGGCAGCACGAACAGCGGCACCATGACCAGCGACAGCAGGGTGATCTGCCACGACAGCGTGAACATGACGCCGGCAGTGAGCACCAGGCCGATGACGTTGGAGACGACACCGGACAGGGTCGAGGTGAAGGCCTGCTGCGCGCCGACGACGTCGTTGTTGAGCCGGCTGACCAGCGCGCCGGTCTGGGTGCGGGTGAAGAACGCGACCGGCATCCGCTGCACGTGCTCGAAGACGCGGGCCCGCAGGTCGTAGATCACGCCCTCGCCGATGCGCGCGGAGTACCAGCGGGTGGCCACCGAGATGGCCGCGTCGACGACGGCGAGGCCGGCGATGAACAGCGCGATCCGGACGATGCCGCCCGCGGTGCCGTCGAGGCGGGCGATGCGGTTGACGATGTCGCCGGCCAGCAGCGGGGTCAGCACGCCGATCACCGACGAGCCGACGACGAGCACCAGGAACGCCGTCAGCTCCCGCCGGTAGGGGCGGGCGATGCCGAGGATGCGGCGCACGGTGCCCTTGGGCAGCTGCCGCGAGGTCACCGAGGGGTCCCGGCGGAACGAGCGCATGGCCGCCATGGAGGTCATGGGACTGCTCATGGCACGACCTCCTCCCGGCCGGACGGGAACCGGCCGCTGATGGAACAGCGGCCGGTCCCCGTCTGTTCCGGATCCCTCAGCCGCCCGCCAGCTCGGCCAGCCGGCGTGCCTGGGCGGCGCGCTCGGCGGCGTCCTGCGCCTCCGGGGGGTTGCGGACGGCGGAGCGGACCAGCGCGGCGGTCTCCCGGACGGCGCCGGCCGGCGGGGCGGTCAGGGCCGCCACCAGCGTCGCGACCGCCCCGTCGAGCTCCCCCGCCGGGACGACGGCGTTGGCCAGCCCCCACGACAGCGCCTCGGCCGCGCCGACCGGCCGCCCGGTCACGCACACCTCCAGTGCCCGCGCGTAGCCCACCAGCTCGGCCAGCGTGCTCGTCCCGGTCAGGTCGGGCACCAGGCCGAGCGTCGCCTCGGGCAGCCGCAGCGACGCGTCCTCGGTGAGCACCCGCAGGTCGCAGGCCAGCGCCAGCTGCGCGCCGGCCCCGATGGCGTGGCCCTGCACCGCGGCCACCGAGACGATCCCCGGCGAGCGCAGCCACCGGAACCCGGCCTGGTAGGAGCGGATGCGCTCCTGGGCCTGGTCGGGCGGCAGGGCGCCGAGCTGGCCCAGCCCGCCGGCGGTCGACGGGTCGGCGCTGAACAGGCTGCGGTCCAGGCCCGCCGAGAACGACCGCCCCGAGCCCCGCACGACGACGACGCGCACGCCGTCGTCGAGCGAGGCCCCGACCGCCGCCAGCGCCGTCCAGGTGGCCGGCGTCTGGGCGTTGAGCTGCTCGGGACGGTCGAGGGTGACGGTGAGGACCGCGCCGTCCCGGCTGGTGCGGACCCAGCCCTCGGTGTCGACCGCCGTCACGCGGTCTTCTTGCTGTTCCGGTTGGCACCGCCACGGCTGCGCAGGGTGGCACCGGACTCCGACAGGAGCCGGTGCACGAACCCGTAGGACCGGTTGGTCGAGGTGGCCAGGGAGCGGATGCTCTCCCCGCCGTCGTAGCGCTTCTTGAGCTCGTCCGCGAGGGACGTGCGGTCCCCGCCGGTGATCCGCTTGCCCTTGCCGAGGTCCGCCGTGCTCGAGTCGGCCATGACTCCCCTCCGTCGCCGCCGTCCGCGCCGGCCGGTGCCGGCGCGCCGGGTGCTGGTCCGCGTGGTGCCGCCGTCCCCGTGACGCCGGCCTCCCCGTCCGATGATCACCCAGTCGGGCGACCTCGGCCAGGCGAGGCGGGATCTGCGGGTCGGGTCGCCGTCACCGGCCCTCCAGCTCTTCCCGCAGCCGGCGCGGGGCGCGGCACCACCAGGCCTCGGTGAGCACCTCCTCGAGGTCCTCGACGGTGGCCCGCTCGACGTGCGCGAGCACCATCGGGTGCAGCCCGTAGCCGGCGACGGTGAAGAAGACCCCGGGACGGGCGGACACCAGCGCGTCGACCACGCCGGGGTCGGCGGTGCGCAGGCCCAGGGCCGGGCCGGACGGCGCCCGGTCGCCGAGCAGCTCGCGCTCGCCGCGGCGCAGCACGCGTTCCCAGGCGAAGGCCCGGGCGCCCACCCGCCACGACCGGGTGCGCCCCTCGTCCTCGACGGCGCCGGGCAGGCCCAGCGCGATGCGCCGCACGTCCTCCCAGCTCGCCACGGGTCCCCGCCGCTGCGCTACGCCAGCTCGACGAGGTCGGCGAGGTCCTCGCTCCAGGCGTCCTCGGTGCCGTCGGGCAGCAGGATGACCTTGTCGGGGTCCAGCGCGCGGACGGCGCCCTCGTCGTGCGTCACCAGCACGATCGCGCCGGTGTAGGTGCGCAGCGCGTCGAGGACCTGCTCGCGGCTGGCCGGGTCGAGGTTGTTGGTCGGCTCGTCGAGCAGCAGCACGTTGGCGCCGGAGACGACGAGCGTGGCCATCGCCAGCCGGGTGCGCTCGCCGCCGGAGAGCGTCCCGGCCCGCTGGTCGACGGTGTCGCCGGAGAACAGGAACGCGCCGAGGATGCGCCGCAGCTCGGTGTCGGTGCTCTGCGGCGCGGCCGCGCGCATGTTCTCCAGCAGCGACCGGTCCATGTCCAGCGTCTCGTGCTCCTGGGCGTAGTAGCCCACCCGCAGCCCGTGCCCGGGCCGCACCTCGCCGGTGTCGGGCACCTCGGTGCCGGCCAGCATGCGCAGCAGCGTGGTCTTGCCCGCGCCGTTGAGCCCGAGGACGACGACCCGCGTGCCCCTGTCGACGGCGAGGTCGACGTCGGTGAAGACCTCGAGGGAGCCGTAGCTCTTGCTCAGCCCCTCCGCGGTCAGCGGCGTGCGCCCGCACGCCGCCGGCGTCGGGAAGCGCAGCTTGGCCACCCGGTCCTGCTGGCGCACCGCCTCCAGGCCCGCCGCGAGCCGCTGGGCCCGCTTGTCCATGCTCTGCGCCGCCCGGGCCTTGGTGGCCTTGGCGCGCATCTTGTCCGCCTGCGCGGTGAGCGCGTCGATCTTGCGCTCGGTGTTGGCCCGCTCCTGCCGGCGGCGGCGCTCGTCGGTCTCCCGCTGCTGCAGGTAGGCCTTCCAGCCGAGGTTGTAGACGTCGACGGTCGCCCGGTTGGCGTCGAGGTGCCACACCTTGTTGACGACGGCGTCGAGCAGCTCGACGTCGTGGCTGATGACGACCAGGCCGCCCTTGTGCGCGGCGAGGAAGCCCTTGAGCCAGGTGATCGAGTCGGCGTCGAGGTGGTTGGTGGGCTCGTCGAGCAGCAGCGTCTCGGCGTCGGAGAACAGGATGCGGGCGAGCTCGACGCGCCGCCGCTGACCCCCGGAGAGGGTGCGCAGCGGCTGGCCCATCACCCGGTCGGGCAGGCCGAGGGCGGTGCAGATGCGGGCGGCGTCGCTCTCGGCGGCGTACCCGCCGAGGGCGGCGAACTGGTCCTCGAGGCGGCCGTAGCGGCGCACCGCGCGGTCGCGCTCGGCGTCGTCGGCGGGCTCGGCCATGGCCACCTGCGCCTTGACCAGCTGGGCCCTGAGGACGTCGAGACCGCGGCCGGACAGGACGCGGTCGGTGGCGCTGGTGTCGAGGTCGCCGCTGCGCGGGTCCTGCGGCAGGTAGCCGATCTCCCCGCCCACCTCGACCTTCCCGGCGTGCGGCAGGCGCTCGCCGGCGAGGGTGGTGAGGGTGGTCGTCTTGCCCGCGCCGTTGCGCCCGACCAGGCCGATGCGGTCACCGGCCTGCACGCGCAGGCTGATCTCGCTCAGGAGGATGCGGGCCCCGGCGCGCAGCTCCAGGCCGGTCGTGGTGATCACTGATCCCAGGGTAGGCGCCCGAACGCCGGAACCCGAGCGGATTGCCGGGTGACGTCCACAGCAGCCGGCGCCGTCCACAGCCGGGGTGAGATCGGTTCCGCCGGCGCCCGTCGCGCGTCACCATCCCGGCCATGAGCACGCCGACCTGGGCACCACCCTGCCCCGTCTGCGGGACGCCGGCCGTGCCGGCCCCCGCGCCCTGCCCCACCTGCGGGCTGCCCGCGGTGGCGCAGGCGGCGACGGTGGTGGCGCGGCTGGGCGCCACGATCGACGAGTTCGCTCGCGAGCGCGACGCCCTGCTGGCCACGCTGCGCCAGGCCGCCCGCACGGCGCCTCCTCCCGCACCGGCACGGGTCCCGGTCGTCGCCCGCGTGTCGGACCCGCCGGTCCCCGCGCCGCCGGCTCCCCGGCCGGCCGCGCCGCCGCGGCCGCCGAGGCCGCCGCGCCCCCGCCTGAGCCCGCAGCAGGTGCTCCTCGGGCTCGGTGCGCTGCTGGTGGTCGCCGCGGCCATCGCGTTCGTCGCCGTGGCCTGGACGCGGCTGGGGGTGACCTTCCAGGCCGTCGTGATGGGCACGGTCACCGCCGCGGCGTGCGCCGCGTCGGCGGTCGCCGCCCGGCGCGGGCTGCGGGCCACCGAGGAGGCCCTGGCCGCGGCCGGCGCCGCCCTGCTGGCCGTCGACCTCGGCGCCGCCCACGCGCTGGGACTGGCGGGCGCCGACGCCGTGCCGCTGCGGCTGTGGAGCGGGCTGTCCTGCGTCGTCGTCGGCGGGGCCGCGCTCGCCCTCGGCCGGGCCACCCGCAGCACGGTCACCTGGCCGCTGGTCGCGCTGCTCGCCGCCCAGCCCGCCGGCTGGCTGCTGCTGCCCGCCGGGCTCGCCGACGGCGCGGCGGGGACGGCGGTGCTGCTCGGCACCGCGCTGCTCGACGTCCTCGCGCTGCTGCTCCTGCGCCCCGCGCTGCGGCCGGTGGCGCAGGGCCTCGCCGCGCTGGGAGCCGCCGCCGGGGTGCTGCTGGGCGTGCCGCTGGCCTGGGACGGCGCACCGCTGGACTCCTGGCTCGCCACCGCCGTCCTCGCCGCCGCGGCCGCCGGCGCCGTCGCGCTGCTGCGCGAGCCCCGCACCGCCGCACACCTGCCCCCGCCGCGGGTGGTGTCGGGCGCGGCCGCCGCGATCGCGGCCGCGGCCCTCGCCGGGTCGCTGGCGGGTCTCGGCGTCGGCGGGGCGGTCGTCGCGGCCGGGCTGGGCCTGGTGCTGCTGACCGCGGCGGCCCCGCCGGCCACGGCCGCCACGGCGCTTGCCGCGCTGGTCGGCGCGGGCGGCGTCCTGGCAGGGGCCGGCGCGGCAGTGCTCGCCGAGGAGGGCCGCAGCGGCCCGCTGGCCCTGCTGGTGCTGGCCGCCGCCGTCCCCGCGGGGCTCGCCGCGGTGCTGCGCCCGGGCGTGCGGCCGGCCGCCACGGGCGCCGCGCTGGCCGCGCCGGGCCTGGCGGTGCTGGTGGCGCTGGAGGGCGATCTGCTCGCCCCGGTCCCCGCCGCACTGCTGCTCGCGCTGGTCGGCGCGGCGTCCTTCGCGGTCGCCGCGCTGCGCGCCCGGTTCCCGGAGGAGGCCGCCGCCGCGCTCGCCGGCACCCTGGCCGGCCTCGCTGCGGGGCTGGTCGCGGCCGACGCCGGCGCGTGGGGGCAGCTGGCGGTCGACCTCGCCGTCGTCGGCGCGGCCGCCGGCTGCTACGCCGTCGTCGCCCGCCGGCAGCCGGTCGCCGTGCTGGCGGTGGCCGACCTCGTCCTGGCCTGCTGGATCGCGGCGGCCGGCGCCGACGTCGGCACGCCGGAGGTCTACACGCTGCCCGCCGCCGCGGGCCTGCTCCTCCTGGCGGTCCCGGCGCTGCGGACGGGCGCGGTGTCCTGGGCCGCGGAGGGTCCGGCGGTGGCGGTGGCACTGCTGCCCTCGGCGCTGGTCGTGGTCGACGAGCCGACGGCCCTGCGGCTGGTCGGCGTCGTGGCCGTCGCCGCCGGGCTGACCGTCGCGGGCACGCTCACCCACCGGCAGGCGCCCTTCGTGGTGGGCGCCGCGGCGCTGGCGGTCGTCGTCCTCGGGCGGCTGGCGCCCTACGCGCCGCTGGTCCCCCGCTGGGTCACGCTCGCCACGGCGGGGTTGCTGCTGCTGGTCGTGGGCGCCACCTACGAGCGGCGGCGCCAGCAGGCACGGGAGGCGGTCGCCTGGGTGGCGCAGATGCGCTGAGCGGCCCCAACCTGGGGCCGTGCACCAGCGAGGGGAGGACCGGTGACGCCGGACGCGCGGCTGCCCCGGCTCCCCTACGCCGGCCCGCCGGGGCGCGTGCCCGCCGCCCCGGCGCCGCCGCTGCCGTCCCGGCTGCGCCCGCCGCAGGTGCTGCTCGGCGTCGGGGTGGTGCTCCTGGTCGCCGTCGGGCTGGCCGGGCCCGCGCTCGCCGGGCCGGCCGGCCGGGTCGGCGTGCTGCTGCTGGCGCTGCTGGTCGCCTGCGCCTCGGCGCTGGCCGCGCGGTCGCGGCTGCGCAGCACCGAGGAGGCCTGCGCGGCGGCCGCGGCGGCGCTCGCGCTCACCGGCGCCGGCACCGGGGACCGCCCGCTCGAGGGCGGCCCGCTGCCGGCGCTGGCGGTGGCGGCCGTGCTGGTGAGCCTGCGGGTGCTGTTCCCCCGCCCGCTGAGCTGGCCGCTGGCGGCGTGGGTGGCGGTGCAGGTGGCCGCGCTGCGGTCGCTGTCCCTCGCCGAGGGCGGGGCCCCGCGCACCGCGCTGCTGCTCACCGTCGCCCTCGCCGGGCTCGCCGTGACCCTGGCCGCGCGGCCCGCGCTCGCGCGCATCGCGCTCGTCACCACCGGGCCGTGGTGGGTCACCGGCGTCGCGGGCGGGCTGGTCACGGCCGCCACCGCCGACGGCCCGGCGCGCTGGCTCGCCGCGGGGCTCACGGTGGCGGTGGCGGCAGCGCTGCTGCCGGTGCGGCTGGTCCGGGCGGTCGAGCCGCTGCTCGGCCCGCCGCGGCTGGTGCCCGTGGTCGCCGGGCTCGCCGCCGGCGGCGCGGTCGGGGCGGCGCTGTCCACCGGCGACCCGGTGTCGCTGCCGCTGGCCGGGGAGCTCGGCGTGCTGCTGGTCAGCGTCGCCGCGACCGTGCTGGGCGGCTGGCGGCGGGGCCTGCTGCTCCCCGCGGCCACCGCCGCCGGCAGCACGCTCGTCGTGCTCGCGGTCGGGCAGCTCGCGCTGGCCGCCCGGTGGACGGCGCTGGTGGTCCTGCTGCTGCTCACCGCGCTGCCCGTCGCCGGGGTGGCCGCGCTGCGGCGCGACGAGCGGCCCACGGCCCTTCCCACGGCGGCCGGCTGCCTGGCCGCGGCCGCGCTGCTCGCCGTCCCGGCCGGCCTGCTCCCGCCCGGCGGCGCCGCGGTGGCCCTCACCGGGCTGTACGCGGTCACGCTCGCCGGCCGGCCGGCGATGGACCCGGACGTGCGCGGCCCCACCGGCACCGTCGGGGCAGTGTGCGCCGGCGCCGCGCTGGCGGTGGTCGCCGTCGACGCCGCCTGGAGCCAGCTCGCGCTGCACCTGGCCGTGCAGGGCGTGCTCACCTGCGGCTGGGCGGCGCTGCTGGCCCGCGAGGCGCGCGGCGGCGACCGGGACGGCGGGCCCGAGGAGGTCGCGACCTGGCGCACCGGCGCCGCCGAGCTGGTGGCGGCGGCCTGGACGGCGGCCGCGCTGGCCGGCGCGGCCGCGGTCGAGGCGTGGAGCCTGCCGGCCGCCGTGGGCCTGTGGGTGGCCGCGGGGCCGCGGCTGCTGCACGGGCCGTCGTGGCCGGCGTGGGGTCCGGGGCTGGTGGTCGCGGCAGTGCCCTCGACGGTGGCGGCGGTGGTGCTGCCCGGCGCGCTGCGCCCGGTGCTGGTGCTGGTCGCGGCCGCGGCGGTCATGGCCCTCGGCGCACGCACGGCGGTCCGCGCGGCCCTGCTCACCGGCGCGGCCACCGCGGTCGCGCTGGGCGTCGGGCTGGCCGTCGTCGCGCTGCCCCTGCCGCTGGGCGGGGCGCTGGTCGTCGGCGCCGCGCTGCTCGGTATCGGCGCCCGCCGCGAGCTGCGCCCGGTGGCCGGGTTCGGCGCGCGGCTGTCGGAGATGCGCTGACCCGGCGGCTCAGACCGGGCCCGGCCCCTGCCGCGGGGCGACGTCGGCCCCGCCGCCGGCGGGCGGGTACCGGCCGGCGGCGGCGAGGTCGGCGAGCTGGAGGGTGCGCGTGACGTCGCTCGGCGACACCACGCCCACGACCCGGCCCCCGTCGACGACCACCGCCCGCCCGTCGGTGCAGCCCTGCATCCGGCCCAGCAGGTCCAGCAGCGGCTCGTCCGGGCGGGCGGTCGGGATCTCCGACGGCGGGCAGGCGACGTCGCGCAGCCGCGTCCTCGCCCGGGCGCCCGGCGGCACCGACCGCAGCCGGTTGAGGGTCACCAGCCCGGCCAGCGCACCGCCGGCGTCGACCAGCGGGTAGGTGCTGAACCGGTGCGCCAGAACCACCTCGTGCAGGAACCGCTCGACCGGCTGGTCGGGGTCGGCGGTCAGCACCGGGCCGCTCATCACCCGGCCGACCGGCAGCCCGCCGAGCCGCGCCGACGCGCGCGCCTGCTGCTCCTCGGCGGTCGCGGCGTTGACCAGGAACAGCCCGACCAGGCCCAGCCACAGCCCGCCGAGCCCGCGACCGGTGACCAGCTGCAGCGCGCCGAGGGCGATGAGCGCGAACCCGAAGAAGCGGCCCGCCCGGGACGCGGTCACCGCCGAGGACCACGGGTCGCCGCGCCGCCACCACAGCAGCGCCCGCAGCAGCCGCCCGCCGTCGAGCGGGGCGGCCGGGACCAGGTTGAACACCGCCAGCGACACGTTGATGACGGCGAGGTAGTCCAGCACCGCCACGGGCAGGCCGCCGGCGCCGGCCGCGCGGGCCAGCAGGCCGGCGGCCGTGAACAGGGCGCCGAGGGCGAGGCTGGTGAGCGGGCCGACGCCGGCGATGCGGAACTCCGCCCCG
This sequence comes from Geodermatophilus sp. SYSU D00814, assembly GCF_054050055.1. NCBI lineage: Bacteria > Bacillati > Actinomycetota > Actinomycetes > Geodermatophilales > Geodermatophilaceae > Geodermatophilus > Geodermatophilus sp. SYSU D00814. The sequence goes on along the minus strand of NZ_JBJGYP010000003.1, from coordinate 83,897 downwards.
GGCGTGCGCGCGCCGCCGCGCAGCCGCGCGACCCCGCCGAGCAGCCACAGCGTGATGCCCTCGACCTCCACGCCGTTGCGGCGGGCGACCAGCGCGTGGGCCAGCTCGTGCGCCAGCAGCGAGGCGAGGAAGGCCACGGCGGCGGCCAGCGCGGCGGTGGCGTAGGCCAGGCCGCTGCGGCCGGGCAGTACGAGCGGGAACCGGCCCAGCGCCAGGCCGCCCGCGATGATCAGCACGATCACCAGGACGCTGGCGTTGACGCCGACCCGGATGCCGGCGATGCGGCCCAGGCGGAAGGTCTCGGTCATGCGGGGCTCCTCCGGCAGCGGCTCCCTGGCGCCCTACCCGGTGGTCCGCGACGGACACCGGTCGCGGCCGGTCAGGGGCCGAACAGCACCTCGGCGCAGACCGGCCGGTAGCCGGCGGCGAGGAACGCCCGCAGCGACGCGGTGTTGGCCGGCGCCACCTGCGCCCACAGCGGCCCGCCGCCGGGGACCAGCGCAGGCGCCGCGGCGACCAGCGCGGTGCCCAGTCCGCGCCCGCGGGCGACCGGGTCGACCTCGACGCTGACCTCGTGCCGCCCGGCGACGCCGCGCCCGAGGACGAGCACGCCGGCACCGTCGGGCGTCGCCCACACCCGCACGTCGCGGCGGTGGTGCAGCGCCCGCTGCACGCGCGGGTGGTCGAGGTCCTCGACCGGCACGAGCTCGACCGGCCGGGCGGTGCGCGGCGCCACCAGGACGGCGTCCAGCGAGCCCGGCTCGGCGCCGACCCGGTCGGCGAGGGCGGCGAGGAAACGGGCACCCAGCGGCGCGGCGATCGGGTCGTGCGCCACCGCCTCCGCCACCCACCCGGGGTCGACGTCGGCCGCGACGACGTGCCAGGCGGACCCGCCGACGACGACTGCCCGCGCCCCGAGGGGCGCGGGCAGTGCGGTGACGCTGGCGTCGGCCGGGGGGTCGTCGCCGGCGGCCAGGCGCTCGAGGAGCCCGTTCAGACCCGGAAGCCGAGGGCGCGCAGCTGCTCGCGCCCGTCGTCGGTGATCTTGTCCGGGCCCCACGGCGGCATCCAGACCCAGTTGATCCGGATGTCGTCGACCAGGCCGGGGCCGGGGCCGCCGGTCAGGGCCTGGCGCGCCTGGTCCTCGATGACGTCGGTCAGCGGGCAGGCCGCCGAGGTGAGCGTCATGTCGAGGACGGCGACCTGCGAGTCGCCGTCGTCGGCGACGTCGATGCCGTAGACGAGGCCGAGGTCGACGACGTTGACGCCCAGCTCGGGGTCGACGACGTCGCGCATGGCCTCCTCGACGTCCTCCAGCAGCGCGGACTTGTAGGCCGGCAGCTCGGGGGTGTCGTTGGCGGTGGTCTCGCTCATGCCTGTCCTCCGGTCGGTGCGGGAGCGGCGGCCAGGGCGCGGGCGGAGGCGTCCTTGAGGGCCATCCAGCTCATCAGCGCGCACTTGATCCGCGCGGGGTACTTGGACACGCCGGCGAAGGCGACGGCGTCCTCGAGCTCGTCCTCCAGCTCCTCGGCCACGGCCGGGTCGCCCTTGGACTGCATCAGCGTCATGAAGTGCTCGCCGGTGGCCAGCGCGTCGGTGACGGGGCGGCCCACGACGAGGTCGTACATCGCCGAGACCGACGCCTGGCTGATCGAGCAGCCCATGCCCTCGTAGGACACGTCGGCGATGGTGTCGCCGTCGAGGTGCACCCGCAGGGTCACCTCGTCCCCGCAGGTCGGGTTCACGTGGTGGACCTCGGCCTCGTACGGGTCGCGCAGCCCGCGGCCGTGCGGGTTGCGGTAGTGGTCCAGGATGATCTCCTGGTACATGGACTGCAGCTGCATCAGGCGGTTGCCTCCTCCGGCGTCACTCCGAAGAAACGCTGCGCAGCCCGCACACCTTCCACCAGCGCGTCGACGTCGTCGTAACCGGTGTGCACGTAGAACGTGGCGCGGGTGGTGGCCGGGACGCCGTAGCGGCGGACCACCGGCCACGCGCAGTGGTGCCCCACCCGGACGGCGATGCCGAGGTCGTCGAGGACCTGGCCGACGTCGTGCGGGTGGATGCCCTCGACGGTGAAGGACACCGCTCCCCCGCGGGCGACGGTGTCGGGCGGGCCGATCACGGTGACGCCCGGGATCGCCTGCAGCTGCTCGAGGGCGTAGGCGGTGAGCGCCTCCTCGTGCGCCTGCACCCGGTCCATGCCGAGGGCCTGCAGGTAGTCGACGGCGGCCCCGAGTCCGACCACCTGCGCGGTCATCGGCACGCCGGCCTCGAACCGCTGCGGCGGCGGCATGAAGGTGCTGCCCTCCATGCGCACGACCTCGATCATCGAGCCGCCGGTGAGGAACGGCGGCAGCGCGTCGAGGACCTCGTAGCGGCCCCACAGCACGCCGACGCCGGTGGGCCCGAGCATCTTGTGGCCGGAGAAGACGAGGAAGTCCGCGCCCAGCGCGGTGACGTCGACCGGCTGGTGCGGCACCGACTGCGCGCCGTCGACCAGCACCAGCGCGCCGACCTCCCGCGCCCGCGCCACGATCGGCTGCAGCGGGTTGATCGTGCCCAGGATGTTCGACTGCTGGGTGACCGCGACCAGCTTGGTCCGCTCGTTGACGACGGTGGACAGGTCGGAGAGGTCCAGCCGGCCGTCGTCGGTGAGGCCGAGCCAGCGCAGCGTGGCGCCGGTGCGCTCGCACAGCTGCTGCCAGGGCACCAGGTTGGCGTGGTGCTCCATCTCGGTCACGACGATCTCGTCGCCCTGCCCGACGGCGTACCGGCGGAAGGACGGCTCCTTCGCCGTGGCGGCGTTGGACAGCGCGTAGGCGACGGTGTTGACCGCGTCGGTCGTGTTGCGGGTGAACACGACCTCCTCGACGGCGGCGCCGATGAACCCGGCGATCGTCGCCCGGGCCGCCTCGTAGAGGCCGGTGGCCTCCTCCGCGAGCTGGTGCGCGCCGCGGTGCGGGGCGGCGTTGTGGTTCTCGTAGAAGTCCCGCTCGGCGTCGAGGACGCTGCGGGGCTTCTGCGAGGTGGCGCCGGAGTCGAGGTAGACCAGCCGCTTCCCGTCGCGCACGGTGCGCGACAGGATGGGGAAGTCCGCCCGGATCGCCTCGACGTCCAGGGGCAGGGGCTGCTTCTGCGCCCCGGCAGCGGGACGCGAGACGGTCGAGGTCATGCCTTCGCGGTCTCCTTCGAGCCCTGGACGTAGGCGGCGTAGCCCTCCGCCTCGAGCTTGTCGGCGAGCTCCTTGCCGCCCTCGTCGACGACGCGGCCGCCGACGAACACGTGCACGAAGTCGGGCTGGATGTAGCGCAGGATCCGCGTGTAGTGGGTGATCAGCAGGACGCCGACGTCACCCTCCTCGCGGGTGCGGTTGACGCCCTCGGAGACGACCCGCAGCGCGTCGACGTCGAGACCGGAGTCGGTCTCGTCGAGGACGGCGATCTTCGGCTTGAGCAGCCGCATCTGCAGGATCTCGTGGCGCTTCTTCTCACCGCCGGAGAAGCCCTCGTTGACGTTGCGCTCGGCGAAGGCGGGGTCCATCTCCAGCGCGGTCATCTCCTCGCGCACGTCCTTGACCCAGGTGCGCAGCTTCGGGGCCTCGCCCTTGACCGCGGTGGCGGCGGTGCGCAGGAAGTTCGACACCGAGACGCCGGGGACCTCGACCGGGTACTGCATGGCGAGGAACAGGCCGGCGCGGGCGCGCTCGTCGACGCTCATCGCGAGGACGTCCTCGCCGTCGAGGGTCACGGTGCCGCCGGTGATCGTGTACTTCGGGTGGCCGGCGATCGAGTAGGCGAGGGTGGACTTGCCCGACCCGTTGGGGCCCATGATCGCGTGGGTCTCACCCGACCGGACGGTGAGGTCGACGCCGCGGAGGATCTCCTTGGCGTCGTCGCCCTCGCCGACCGTGACGTGCAGGTCGCGGATCTCCAGAACCGACACTTCTTCTCTCGCTCCTCAGTTGCCGGCCGCGAGCGGGAGGCTGCCGTCGGCTTCGGTGTCGACGAGCACGTCCTCCCCCTCCACGCGGACCGGGTAGACGTCGACCGGCTCGGTGGCCGGCAGGTTGGTGGGCTCGCCGGTGCGCAGGTCGAAGCACGACCCGTGCAGCCAGCACTCGATGGTGGGGGCGCCGTCGAACTCCTCGACGTCGCCCTCGGACAGCGGGACCTCGGCGTGCGAGCAGACGTCCTGGACGGCGTAGACTCCGCCCTCGAACCGGACCACGGCGACGTCGACGTCGGACAGCTCGACCCGCAGGGCCCCGTTCTCCGGGACGTCGGAGAGGGCGCAGACCCGCTCGAAGGCCATGGGTCAGGCCACCCCGACCGGCTGCTCGACGTGCTGGTCCTCGAGGCCGGGCAGCGCGCCGAGGCGGGCCTCGATGGAGCGCATGATGCGGTCCTGCAGCGCGTCGACGCCGATGTGCTGGACGACGTCGGCGAAGAAGCCGCGGACCACCAGGCGGCGGGCGGTCTCGGCGTCGATGCCGCGGGAGCACAGGTAGAACAGCTGCTCGTCGTCGAACCGGCCGGTGGCGCTGGCGTGGCCGGCGCCGACGATCTCGCCGGTCTCGATCTCCAGGTTGGGCACCGAGTCGGCGCGGGCGCCGTCGGTGAGCACCAGGTTGCGGTTGAGCTCGTAGGTGTCGGTGCCGGTGGCGGCCGGGCGGATCCGGACGTCGCCGACCCACACCGTGCGCGCGCCCTCGCCCTGCAGCGCGCCCTTGTAGAGCACGTTGCTGGTGCAGTTGGGCACCGCGTGGTCGACCCAGAGCCGGTGCTCCTGGTGCTGGGTCTCGTCGGAGAAGTAGACGCCGAACAGCTCCGCGGTGCCGCCGGGGCCGGCGTACTGCACGTTGCTGACCAGCCGCACGAGGTCACCGCCCAGGGTGACCACGACCTGCCGGAAGCTGGCGTCGCGGCCGACGACGGCGTCGAACTGCCCGCCGTGCACCGCGCCCGGCGCCCAGTCCTGCACGGACACGACGGTCACCCGCGCGCCGTCGCCCACGAGGACGGCGACGCCGCCGGCGTAGCGGGCCAGGCCGCTGTGGTCGAGGACGACGGTCGTCTCGGCGAACGCGCCGACCTCGACGACGAGCTGCCCCCAGACGACGTCGTCGGACCCGGTGCCGGCCAGGCCGAGGGTGACCGGGCGGTCGGGGCGCGCCTCGGCCGGCACGCGGACCACGGCGGCGCCGCCGCTGCGCCGGCGGGCGAGCGCGGCGAGCCGGTCGACCGGCTCGGGCAGACCCTTGAGCAGCGGGTCGTCGGCGTCGACGCTGGTCAGCTCGACGCCCTCGGGCAGGTCGGTCGTCCACTGCAGGTGGGCCTCGGACGGCGCCCCCTCGAGCAGCGGGCGGACGCGGCGCATCGGGGTGAAGCGCCACTCCTCCTCGCGGCCGGTGACGCGGCCGAAGGCCTCGGGGTCGGTCGAGGTGAACCGCTCGGCCGGCGAGCCGGTCGGGGCGGTGCCGCCGTGCGAGTGCGCGCCCGGGGCCGCCTGCCCGGCGGTGCCCGTGCCGGCCGCGGGGACGGCCGGGGGTCCTGCCTGGGTGCCCACCCCCTCGCCGAACAGCTCGCCGGCGAGGGTGGCGGACTCGGTGGTGAGACCGGTGGTGCTGGGGGTGTTCTGCTCCGGCATCAGCCGACGGCACCTTCCATCTGCAGCTCGATGAGCCGGTTGAGCTCGAGGGCGTACTCCATGGGCAGCTCGCGGGCGATCGGCTCGACGAACCCGCGCACCACCATCGCCATGGCCTCGTCCTCGGACAGACCGCGGCTCATCAGGTAGAAGAGCTGGTCCTCGCTGACCCGCGAGACGGTCGCCTCGTGGCCCATGGCGACGTCGTCCTCGCGGACGTCGACGTAGGGGTAGGTGTCCGACCGGCTGATCGTGTCGACCAGCAGGGCGTCGCACTTGACCGTGGACTTCGAGCCGTGCGCGCCCTCGTCGATCTGGACCAGGCCGCGGTAGGACGTGCGGCCACCGCCGCGGGCCACCGACTTCGACACGATCGTCGAGGAGGTGTTCGGGGCGGCGTGCACCATCTTGGCGCCGGCGTCCTGGTGCTGGCCCTCGCCGGCGAAGGCGATGGAGAGCACCTCGCCCTTGGCGTGCTCGCCGGTCATCCAGACCGCCGGGTACTTCATGGTGACCTTGGAGCCGAGGTTGCCGTCGATCCACTCCATGGTCGCGCCCTCGTGGGCGATCGCCCGCTTGGTGACCAGGTTGTAGACGTTGTTCGACCAGTTCTGGATGGTCGTGTACCGGCAGCGGGCGTTCTTCTTCACGATGATCTCGACGACCGCGGAGTGCAGCGAGTCCGACTTGTAGATCGGCGCCGTGCAGCCCTCGACGTAGTGCACGTAAGCGTCCTCGTCGACGATGATCAGCGTCCGCTCGAACTGGCCCATGTTCTCGGTGTTGATCCGGAAGTAGGCCTGCAGCGGGATCTCGACGTGCACGCCCTTCGGCACGTAGATGAACGAGCCGCCCGACCACACCGCGGTGTTCAGCGCGGCGAACTTGTTGTCACCGGACGGGATGACCGAGCCGAAGTACTCGCGGAAGAGGTCCTCGTGCTCCTTCAGCGCGGTGTCGGTGTCGAGGAAGAGGACGCCCTGCTCCTCGAGGTCCTCGCGGATCTTGTGGTAGACGACCTCGGACTCGTACTGGGCCGCGACACCGGCGATCAGCCGCTGCTTCTCCGCCTCGGGGATGCCCAGCTTGTCGTAGGTGTTCTTGATGTCCTCGGGCAGCTCGTCCCACGAGGTGGCCTGCGCCTCGGTGGAGCGCACGAAGTACTTGATGTTCTGGAAGTCGATCCCGGACAGGTCCGACCCCCAGTCGGGCATCGGCTTGCGGTCGAAGAGCTTGAGCGCCTTGAGGCGGCGCTCGAGCATCCACTCGGGCTCGTTCTTGCGCGCCGAGATGTCCCGGACGACGTCCTCGTCCAGGCCGCGGCGGGCGGAGGCCCCGGCGACGTCGGCGTCGGCCCAGCCGTACTGGTAGCGGCCGAGCTGCTCGATCTGCTCGTCCTGCGTCAGCGGCGTGCCGGTCACCGGCTGCTGGGTGCTGGTCATGCGGGCGTCCTCTCCCGGTCGCTCGTGGGGGTGGTGCTGGTGGACGGTGCGCGGCCTGCCTGGCGTGGGACGGCCCGCGCTGCTCGCTCACCGGGTACAGGGCGCGCGGGGACGTCTGTGTTCCCCGCGCCGGTGTGAGCCCGGGCGCGTGAGGGCCCGGGGATGTGGGTGGTGCAGACGCCGTCGCCGTGGGCGATGGTCGCCAGCCGCTGCACGTGGGTGCCCACGAGCCGGCCGATCACCGCCGTCTCGACCTCGCACAGCTGCGGGAACTCCGCCGCGACGTGCGCCACCGGGCAGTGGTGCTGGCACAGCTGCCCGCCGCTGGCGATCGCCGACGCCGAGGCAGCGTAGCCCTCGGCGGTCAGCGCCTCGGCCAGCGCCCGGGCCCGCTCGACCGGCGCACCGTCGGCGCGGGCTACGGCGTCGGAGGCCCGCTGCTCGAGGCCGGCGAGCTGGGCCTGCGCGACCGCGCGGACGGCGTCGGGACCGCCGGAGGCGGCGACGTACCGCAGCGCGGTGAGCGCGAGGTCGTCGTAGGCGTGCGCGAAGCCGGAGCGGCCGGCGTCGGTGAGGTGGAAGTGCCGGGCGGGCCGGCCCCTCCCCCGCTGCGCGCCCGGCGCCGCCCGCTCCTCGACCCGGCCCTGGGCGGCGAGGGCGTCGAGGTGGCGCCGGACGGCGGCCGGGCTGACGCCCAGCCGGCCGGCCAGCTCGCTGGCGGTCTGCGGGCCGTGCTCGAGCAGCAGCGCGGTCACCCGGTCACGGGTGCGGACGTCGTCGGCGCGCGCCGCCCCCGCCTGCACCGTGCTGGTTTCCACAACACGATTGTGACCTATTTCGGGAGGCCTGCAAGCAAGGTCGCCCTAACCCACCCGGCCCCCGACCGCGCAGGTCAGGGGCCGGGTGGGGCAGGTCACGCCTGCGCGGCCGCGGCGGGCTCGGCGTCGTGCTGGGTGTCCTCGACGCGCAGGTCCAGGGCGCCGTCGGAGACGTCGACGACGACGTGCCGGCCGGCCGCCACGCGGCCGTCGAGCAGCAGCCGGGCCAGCGGGTTGTCGACCTCGCGCTGGATCGCCCGGCGCAGCGGCCGGGCGCCGAACTGCGGCTCGAACCCGCGCTCGGCGATCCAGGCGACCGCCTCGTCGGTGAAGGTCACCTCGATGTCCTGGGCCGACAGCCGGCGGCGGGTCTCGTCGAGCAGCAGCCGGGTGATCTGCTGCAGCTGCTCGGTCTCCAGCTGCGAGAAGACCACGATCTCGTCGATCCGGTTGAGGAACTCCGGCCGGAACGACTCGCGCAGCCGCCGCATGAGCCGGTCGCGCAGCCCGGCGTCGGCGGCCGCGGCGTCCCCGGTGCCGAAGCCGAGCGGGGCGTTGCGGCCCTGGATCAGCTCGGAGCCGAGGTTGCTGGTCATGATCAGCACGGTGTTCTTGAAGTCGACCGTGCGGCCCTGGGAGTCGGTGAGCCGGCCGTCGTCGAGCACCTGCAGCAGGGTGTTGAAGACGTCGGGGTGGGCCTTCTCGATCTCGTCGAGCAGCACGACCGAGTAGGGCCGGCGGCGGACCGCCTCGGTGAGCTGCCCGGCGTCCTCGTAGCCGACGTACCCGGGCGGGGAGCCGACCAGCCGGCTGACGGTGTGCCGCTCCTGGAACTCGCTCATGTCCAGCCGGATCATGCGGTCGGAGTCGCCGAACAGCGCCTCGGCCAGCGCCCGGGCCAGCTCGGTCTTGCCGACGCCGGTGGGGCCGAGGAACAGGAAGCTGCCGATCGGCCGGTCGGGGTCGCCCAGCCCCACGCGCGAGCGGCGCACGGCCTCGGCCACCACGCGCACCGCGTCGTCCTGGCCGACCACCCGCTCGTGCAGGCGCTCCTCCAGCGACAGCAGCCGCGCCATCTCCTCCTGGGTCAGCTGGGCCACCGGGATGCCGGTCTGCCGCGAGATGACCTCGGCGACGTCGTCGACGCCGACCTCCGGCACGCCGGCCTGGCCGCCGCCGGTGCGGGCCTCCTCCAGCCGGCGCTGGGCCTCGGCGAGCTGGTCGCGCAGCTCGGAGGCGCGCTCGTACTGCTCGGCGGCCACCGCCTGGTCCTTCTCCCGCTGCAGCCGCTCGACCTCCTGCTCGAGGCCGCGCAGGTCCGTCGGCGGGGTCTTCACCCGGCGGCGGACGCGGGCACCGGCCTGGTCGATGAGGTCGATGGCCTTGTCCGGCAGGTGCCGGTCGGGGACGTAGCGGTCGGAGAGGTCGACGGCGGCGCGGATGGCGTCGTCGGTGAAGCGCACCTGGTGGTGGGCCTCGTAGCGGTCGCGCAGGCCGCACAGGATCGCCACGGTGTCCTCGACGCTGGGCTCGGCCACCAGGATCGGCTGGAACCGGCGCTCCAGCGCGGCGTCCTTCTCGATGTTGCGGCGGTACTCGTCCAGCGTCGTCGCGCCGATGATGTGCAGCTCGCCGCGGGCCAGGGCCGGCTTGAGCATGTTGCCCGCCCCGCCGGAGCCCTCCGAGGCGCCGGCGCCGACGACGGTGTGCAGCTCGTCGATGAAGACGATCACCTCGTCGGAGTGCTCGCGGATCTCGTCCATGACCTTCTTGAGCCGCTCCTCGAAGTCACCGCGGTAGCGGGTGCCGGCCACCAGGCCGGTGAGGTCGAGCTCGACGAGCCGGCGGCCGCGCAGCGTCTCGGGGACGTCGCCCTCGACGATCTGGGCGGCGATGCCCTCCACGATCGCGGTCTTGCCGACGCCGGCGTCGCCGATGAGCACCGGGTTGTTCTTCCGGCGCCGCGAGAGGACCTCGACGGTCTGCTCGATCTCCGCCTCCCGGCCGATCACCGGGTCGATCTGGCCGTTGCGGGCCATCTCGGTGAGGTCGCGGCCGTACTCGTCGAGCGTCGGGGTGCTCGACTGCTGGCCCTGGCCGGGGCCGCCGGGGCGCCCGCCGCCGGGCTGGGGGCCGCCGGTCGCGGCCTGCTGGAGGGCCTCCGGGGTCACGCCGTGCTCCCGCAGCACCCGCCCGCCGGGGGAGTCGGGGTTGACGGCGAGGGCGAACAGCAGGTGCTCGGGGCCGATGTAGGTGCTGCCCAGCGCACGCGACACCCGGTGGGCGTCGAGCAGCGCGCGCTTGGCGGCCGGCGTCAGGGACGGCGCCTCCTCGCGCGGCTCGCCGCGCTGCAGCTGGCCGTCGAGCTCGCTGCGCAGCCGGTCGGGGTCGGTGCCGGTGCGGGCCAGGAAGGCGCGGGTGGTCTCGTCGCCGGTCATCGCCCACAGCAGGTGCTCGGTGTCGAGGTCGGCGCTACCGGTGGCCACCGCCTGCCCGGCGGCGGCGTTGACCAGCTCGCGCGCCTGCTGGCTGAGGAACTGGGTGATGTCGACGCGCTGACGGGGCGCGCCCTGCCCGCCGCCGAGGTAGCGGGCGAAGAAGTCGTCGAAGGGGCTCCCGTAGGGGCCGGGGAAGAAGGGGCTGGTCATGCCTCACGTCCAGGTCGGTCGGGTGGGGTCGGGAGGTGGTCGCCGGAGGACTCGCGTCAGGGGGAGCCCGTACCCGGGATGGCACACCGTCACCGAGAGCGGCGCATCAGCCATTCGCCTGTCTCCAGCGCGTCCGGGGACGCGGCGCTTCCCCGGTGTGATCTGCCCTGAGCGAACCGGGAGGCGCCCCGCCCGCGGCTAGCATCGGGACGTGCGGGTCTCCTCTGCCGTCGTCTCCCGGATCGCCCTGGTCAACCTCCTGGCCAACGGCGCGATCGTCGTCACCGGCGGCGCGGTGCGGCTCACCGGCTCGGGGCTGGGCTGCCCCACCTGGCCGCGGTGCACCGACGCGAGCTTCGTGGCCACGCCGGAGCTGGCCGGCCACGGCGTGATCGAGTTCGGCAACCGGCTGCTGACCTTCGTGCTGGCCGCGGTCGCGATCGCCACCGTCGTCGCCGTCTTCCGCTCCGGCCGCCGCGACCTGCGGGGGCTGGCCGTCGCCGCGTTCCTGGGCATCCCCGCGCAGGCGCTGCTCGGCGGGGTGACCGTGCTGACGGGCCTGAACCCGTGGACGGTGGCCGCGCACTTCCTGCTGTCCTCGGTGCTGGTCGCGGTGTCCACGGTGCTGTGGCTGCGCTCGCGGGAGCCCGGGGTCGGGCAGCCGCTGGTGCGCCGGCCGATCGCGCTGCTGGTCGGCGGGATCGCCGCGGTGACCGCGGTGGTGCTGGTGCTGGGCACCGTGGTCACCGGGTCGGGCCCGCACAGCGGCGACCTCGACGAGACCGGCGCCCCCTCCGGCGGGCGGATGGGCTTCGACCCCGAGACGGTCAGCCAGCTGCACGCCGACGTCGTCTTCCTGCTCGTCGGGCTGACCGTCGCGCTGCTGGTGGCGCTGTACGCCATGGACTCCCCCGGCCGGGTGCGCCGGGCCGCGCGCGACCTGCTGGTCGTGCAGCTGCTGCAGGGCGTGGTCGGCTTCGTGCAGTACTTCACCCACCTGCCCGTGGTGCTGGTGCTGCTGCACATGCTCGGCGCGGTGCTGGTGACCGCCTACACCGCGCGGCTGGCCTGGTCGGTCCGCGGGCCGGCAACCGAGCGGCCCCTCGACACCCCCGCCGTCCCCACCGCCGCCGCCCGCTGAGGGACCGCGGGGTCACCCGCCGTCCACCCGCCCGTCGTCGACCTGCTGCGCCCTCGGCGGCCCTCCCCCGCACTGCTCACCGCACCGGCCTCACGGCGCGGTGCCCGACCTCGCGCTGTGGCGTGAGGTCGGGCACCGCACAGCGAGGTGGAGCCTCCTGCGAGGCCGGGCTCAGCCGCGCAGGTCGACCGTCCAGATCTCGCCGTCGAGCGTGACGACGTAGGCGGTCCGGCCCACCACCTCCATGGACGTCGGCCGGTCGAGCGGTCCGGCCACCACCTCGAAGCCGCCGTCCCGGGTCACCCGCAGCAGCTGTCCGGTGTCCGGATCCGCCGGTGCTCCTGGGGGGTTCGTGGCGGTGAACTCGCCCTGCGACAGGGCGTAGACGCCGCCCCGCCCCCGCTCGACGTCTACGAGCAGCCGCCCACCCGAGGCGACCTCGCGCACGTCGTCGTCACCGAGCCGGAACGCGACCACCCGGCCGGTCTCCGGCTCGTGCGGGACCGGTCCCGCCAGGGCGAGCAGCACGCTCCGGCCGTGGATCGCCAGGCCGGTCGGGACGACGTTGTCCAGCGCCAGGACCTCGCTGACGTCCCCCTCCGTGGTGACGTACAGCACCCGGTTGTGGTGGCCGTCGGTGACGAGGAACCCGCCGGCCACGGCCTCCATGGCGTACTGCAGGCCGCTGGGGACGAAGAAGTCGGTCTCCGGCGGGTTCTCCACCGCCCAGGCACCGATGTCAGCGACGACCGTGCAGGTGTCCGGGCCGTCGACGCGGTAGAGCCCGACGACGTCGTCCCCGCCGACGTCGGGACCGACGAGCGACACGAGCACGTACGCGGTCCGGCCCCGGAAGGCGACGTCCATCGCACCGCCCGGCCCGTCCGGGAGCACCCGCTCCGGCAGGCAGTCCGCCACCGTCGTGGTCTCGCCCGTGCGGCGGTCGAGGCGGGTCAGTTCGCCGGACACCGGCTCGGTGACGTAGAGGTCCCCACCGGGACCGACGGTGCTGCCCGAACCGCCGTCCAGCTCACCGAAGAGCAGCTGCGGCTCCGCGGCGTCCGGCGGGGCCGCGGCGGCCGTCGCGGGCGCGGCCAGGGCGACCAGCAGCGCGGCAGCGGCGACCGACGGGATCCGTCCTGCAGTCCTCCTCATGGTCCTCCCCCTTCTCCTCCCGGCCCCGTTCCCCGCGGCCGGGACGGCACCGCGCCGCCCCGGTGCCACGGACCGGACAGCCGGTCTACTCCGTCGCCAGGAGGGTCGGGCCCCGGTGCCGCCGCCGCGGATCGAGCCAGCGGCACGGCACCACCTGCCGTGACGGCCGCCGGACGCGGCGCGCAACGGCACCGGGCCGGGTACCGGCTTCCCGAGGAGCGAGGTGCGCCTGACGACGGTCACCGCGCCCGCGGAGACCGCGCTGCGCCGCAGGTCGACCTGGTGCTGTCTCGCAGCCGTCGAGACAGCACCAGGTCGACGACGGACGCGCCCTCGCCGCCCTTCGAACGTCGAGATCACGGGATCTCGACGGAGCAGTGAGACGCGGGCGGGGTCAGACGAGGACGTCGACGGCGATGGCGATCGACAGCAGCGTCATGTGCGTGATCGACACCGAGAACAGCTTCATCGGCCGGTCGGGGACGGCGCTGCGGATGCGGGCGAGCCACTGGTGGGTCTCGGCCACGTACCACGCGCCGAGCAGCCCGCCGCCGACGGCGAAGGCCCAGTTGAGGACCGGGCTGACCGAGCCCATGAGCAGCGTGGCGCCGAGGGTCGCCCACGCCCACACGACCGACTGCCGGCCCACGCTCTCGGGACCGGCCACCACGCTGAGCATGGGCACGCCGGCGCGGGCGTAGTCCTCGCGGAAGCGGCTGGCCAGCGCCCAGAAGTGCGGCATCTGCCAGCAGAAGACGACGGCGAAGAAGGCGAGCGCCGGCCAGTCGAGCGAGCCGGTCACCGCCGCCCAGCCGATGAGCACCGGCGCCGCCCCGGGGAAGGCCCCGAAGACCGTGTTGTGCCGGGTCCGGCGCTTGAGCACCATCGTGTAGACGACGGAGTAGGCCAGGATCGCGACCGCGGCCAGCGCCGTGGCCAGCGGCGTGGTGGCCACCCACAGCAGCGTCAGCGACGCCGCGGCGAGGACCAGCCCGAAGGTCAGCGCGGCCCGCGGCGACACCACCCCGGCCGGGATCGGCCGGTCGCGGGTGCGCGACATCAGCCGGTCGATGTCGCGGTCGTACCAGCAGTTGAAGACGTTGGCCGCGCCGGCGGCGAACATCCCGCCCACCATCGTGGCGCCCACCAGCCGCCAGGACGGCCAGCCGTCGGCGGCCATCATCATCGCCGGCAGCGTGGTGACCAGCAGCAGCTCGACGAGCTTGGGCTTGGTCAGCGCCACGTAGGCGCCGACCACGGCGGGCAGCCGGCGGGCGGGGACGACCGGGCGCTCGGTGAGCGCCGTCACCGCAGGTCCTCCCCCGCGTGCTCGCGGGGCGCCACCGGGCACGCAGACAGCACGGGGGTCCTCTCGAACCGGGGGATGAACGGTGCCCACTGTATCCCGCAGGAGCCGCGCCCACGGGCCGGGATGACTAGGGTCTGATCACGTTGACGCCACGCGGACAGCGGGTAGGGCCGTCGCCGACGACGGAGCGTCCGGGCCAGGGATGGCCCGGGTGCACACCGGCTGCGCTGCACGCCGCGACCGCGTCGCCCGCCCGGAGCACGGGACACCGGTCCCCGGGCGGCCCAGCACCGGCCGACCTCGAGGAGCACCGTCCGACATGACCACCGACACCACGGGCTCGGACGCCAGGAGCACCGAGCCCGAGGCCCCGGCCGAGGCCGCCAGCGACGCCCCCACCGGCGACCCGCGCCAGCCGCACCCCACGCTGCCGGAGGGCTTCGGCGACCTCGACCGCCGGGCGATCGACACCGCGCGCGTCCTGGCCATGGACGCCGTCCAGAAGGTCGGCAACGGCCACCCGGGCACCGCGATGAGCATGGCGCCCACCGCCTACCTGCTGTTCCACAAGTGGCTGCGCCACGACCCGACCGACCCGAACTGGGTCGCCCGCGACCGCTTCGTGCTGTCGATGGGCCACTCGAGCCTGACGCTGTACGTGCAGCTCTACCTGTCCGGCTACGGCCTGGAGCTCGCCGACCTCGAGGCGCTGCGCACCTGGGGCTCGAAGACCCCGGGCCACCCCGAGGTCAACCACACCCCCGGCGTGGAGACGACGACCGGTCCCCTCGGCCAGGGCGTCGGCAACGCCGTGGGCATGGCGATGGCCGCCCGCCGCGAGCGCGGCCTGCTCGACCCCGAGGCCCCGGAGGGCGAGAGCCTCTTCGACCACACCATCTGGGTCTTCGCCTCCGACGGCGACCTGGAGGAGGGCGTCAGCGGCGAGGCCTCCTCGCTGGCCGGCACCCAGCAGCTGGGCAACCTGGTGCTCGTCTACGACGACAACCGGATCTCCATCGAGGACGACACCAACGTCGCCTTCACCGAGGACGTCGGCAAGCGCTACGAGGCCTACGGCTGGCACGTGCAGCACGTCGACGACGGCGAGGACCTGGCCGCGGTCGACGCCGCCTTCGCCGCCGCCAAGGCCGAGACCGGCCGCCCGTCGATCATCGTGCTGCGGACGGTCATCGCCTGGCCGGCGCCGAACAAGCAGAACACCGGCGCCGCGCACGGCTCGGCGCTGGGCGAGGACGAGGTGCGCGCCACGAAGGAGGTCCTCGGCTTCGACCCGGAGAAGACCTTCGACGTCGACGACGAGGTGCTCGCCCACGCCCGGTCGGTCGTCGACGCCGGCCAGAAGGCGCACGCCGAGTGGCAGCAGCGCTTCGACGCCTGGGCGCAGCAGAACGCCGAGCGCGCCGCGCTCCTGGAGCGGATGCGCGAGCGCCGGCTGCCCGAGGGCTTCGCGGAGGGCCTGCCCACCTTCGACGCCGACCCCAAGGGCGTGGCCACCCGCAAGGCCTCCGGCAAGGTCCTGGCCGCCCTCTACCCGGCGCTGCCGGAGCTGTGGGGCGGGTCGGCCGACCTCGCCGAGAGCAACAACACCGCCGTCGAGGGCGAGCCGTCGTTCCTGCCGTCGGACCGCCAGACGAAGATGTGGAGCGGCGGGCCCTACGGCCGCACCCTCCACTTCGGCGTCCGCGAGCACGCCATGGGCGCGGTGATGAACGGCATCGCCCTGCACGGCGGCACCCGCGTCTACGGCGGCACCTTCCTCACCTTCAGCGACTACATGCGCGGCGCGGTCCGCCTCGCCGCGCTCATGCAGCTGCCGGTCACCTACGTGTGGACGCACGACTCGATCGGCCTGGGCGAGGACGGCCCGACGCACCAGCCGATCGAGCACTTCGCCGCGCTGCGCGCCATCCCGGGCCTCGACGTCGTCCGCCCGGCCGACGCCAACGAGGTGACCGTCGCCTGGCGGACGATCCTCGAGAACAACGACCGCCCGGCCGGCCTGCTGCTGTCCCGGCAGAACCTGCCGGTGTTCGACCGGTCGCAGATGGGCTCGGCCGAGGGCGTCGCCCGCGGCGCCTACGTGCTGGCCGACGCGTCGAACGGGCGGCCCGAGGTGATCCTGCTCGGCACCGGCTCCGAGGTGCAGATCGCCGTCGCCGCCCGCGAGCGGCTGGAGGCCGACGGCGTCCCGACGCGGGTGGTGTCGGTGCCGTGCGTCGAGTGGTTCGCCGACCAGGACCAGGCCTACAAGGACGAGGTCCTCCCGCCGAGCGTGCGCGCCCGGGTCAGCGTCGAGGCCGGCGTGCCGATGGGCTGGCGGGAGTTCGTCGGCGACGCCGGGCGCATCGTCGGGCTCACCCACTACGGCGCCAGCGCCGCCTACTCGGTCCTCTACGAGGAGTTCGGCCTGACCGACGAAGCCGTCGTCGCCGCCGCCCGCGAGTCGATCGAGGCGGCCGCGGCCGGTCCCGCCGTCCCGGCCGGCCCGGTGGCCGCAACCGGCGGCCTCCCCCACCCCACCGGCGATCGCTGAACTGCACCTCCGCAGCGAAGGGAAACTGACATGGCACAGAACGAGAAGCTGGCGCAGCTGTCGTCGGCGGGGGTCGCCGTCTGGCTCGACGACCTCTCCCGCGACCGCATCCGCAGCGGCGACCTGCAGTCGCTGGTCGACGAGTACTCCGTCGTCGGCGTCACCACCAACCCGACCATCTTCGCCGCGGCGATCAGCGGGTCGGACTCCTACGACGACCAGCTGCACGCCCTCGCCGTGCGGCAGGTGAGCGTCGAGGAGGCGCTGCGCACCATCACCGCCGCCGACGTCCGGGACGCCTGCGACCTGCTCGCGCCGGTCGCCCAGCGCCAGCCCGGCGACGGCCGGGTGTCGCTGGAGGTCGCGCCGGGCCTGGCCCACGACACCGACGCGACCGCGGCCGAGGCCGCCCACCTGTGGTGGCTGGTCGACCGGCCCAACCTGTTCATCAAGATCCCCGCCACCGTGGAGGGGCTGCCGGCGATCACCACGTCGATCGCCAAGGGCATCAGCGTCAACGTCACCCTCATCTTCAGCCTCGAGCGCTACCGGGCCGTCATGGACGCCTACCTCGCCGGGCTGGAGCAGCGGCTGGCCGACGACCCCGACGCCGACCTGACCCAGGTCGCCTCGGTCGCCTCGTTCTTCGTCTCCCGCGTGGACACCGAGATCGACAAGCGGCTGGAGAAGGTCGGCGCCGACGAGCTCAAGGGCAAGGCGGCGCTGGCCAACGCGCAGCTGGCCTACCAGGCCTACGAGGAGGTCTTCTCCTCCGACCGGTGGAAGGCGCTGGAGGCCAAGGGCGCCCGCCCGCAGCGGCCGCTGTGGGCCTCGACCGGCGTGAAGAACCCCGAGTACTCCGACACCCTCTACGTCAGCGAGCTCGTCGCCCCCGGCACGGTCAACACGATGCCGGAGAAGACGCTGAAGGCCTACGCCGACCACGGCGAGGCCGGCACCCCGGTGCAGCAGACCTACGACGACGCCGCGGCCACCATGAAGGCGATCGCCGACGCCGGCGTCGACCTCGACGACGTCTTCCGCGTGCTCGAGGAGGAGGGCGTGCAGAAGTTCGTCGACTCGTGGGACGAGCTCACCGAGTCGGTCCGCACCGAGCTCGAGGACAAGGCATGACCCTGCAGTTCAGCTGCAGCGGTCTCGACGTCCCCGAGAACGTCCGCACCCAGCTCGCCGACGACGACGTCGCCGCGCGGCTGGTCGCCAAGGACGCGACGCTGTGGGGGCCGGAGGCCGAGAGCGAGGCCTCCATCCGGCTGGGCTGGCTGGACCTGCCCGCCTCCTCCCGCGAGCTGGTGCCGCGGCTGGCGGCGCTGCGCGCGGAGCTCGCCGGCGAGGGCCTCGACCGGGTCGTCCTCGCCGGCATGGGCGGGTCCTCGCTGGCGCCGGAGGTCATCTGCCGCACCGCCGGTGTCCCGCTGGTCGTGCTCGACACCACCGACCCCGGCCAGGTCGCCGCGGCCGTGACCGACCTCGACCGCACCGTGGTGGTGGTCAGCTCCAAGTCCGGCGGCACCATCGAGACCGACAGCCACCGGCGGGCCTTCCTCGCCGCGTTCGCCGAGGCCGGCCTGGACGAGGAGCAGGCCGGCCGCCGGTTCGTCGTCGTCACCGACCCCGGCTCGCCGCTGGCCGACACCGCGGCGGCGATGGGCGCCCGGGCCGTCTTCCTCGCCGACCCGAACGTCGGCGGCCGCTACAGCGCGCTGTCGGCGTTCGGGCTGGTGCCCGCCGCGCTGGCCGGGGTCGACGTCGAGCCGCTGCTGGACCGGGCCGCCGAGCTCGCCGAGCGCCTCGCCGAGCAGGGCAACCCGGCCCTGGAGCTCGGGATCGCGCTGGGCGCCGGTTTCCGCACCGGCCGGGACAAGGTGGCGCTGGCCGACGGCGGCACCGGCAGCGGCCGCATCGAGGGCTTCGGCGACTGGGCCGAGCAGCTGATCGCCGAGTCCACCGGCAAGGAGGGCCGCGGGCTGCTGCCCGTCGTCCTGGAGTCGGTGGACGCCCCGGGCTCGGCCGCGCCCGACGCGCTGCTGGCCGTCGTCGACGGGGACCCCGTCGAGGGCCGTCCCTCCGTGGGGGTCAGCGGCCCGCTGGGCGCGCAGTTCCTCGGCTGGGAGTACGCGACGGCGGTGGCCGGGCGGATCCTGGGCATCGACCCCTTCGACCAGCCCAACGTCACCGAGTCCAAGGAGAACACCGCCCGCATCCTCGACGCGGGCCTGCCCGACGAGCAGCCGGCCGCCACCATCGGCGCGGTCGAGGTGTACGGCTCCGGTGGGGTGCTCGACGGCGTCGACCTCTCCTCCCACGACGGGCTGCGGCTGGTGCTCGACGCGCTGCTGGCCGCGGTGCCCCCGCGCGGCTACCTCGCCGTCATGGCCTACCTCGACCGCCAGGCCGACGCCCGCGCCGGGGAGCTGCGCGCTGCGCTGGCGCGGCGCACCGAGCACGCGGTCACCTTCGGCTGGGGCCCGCGGTTCCTGCACTCGACCGGCCAGTACCACAAGGGCGGTCCGCAGGTCGGCGCGTTCCTGCAGCTCACCGGGGCCACGACGACGGACCTGCCGGTGCCCGACCGGCCGTTCTCCTTCGCCACGCTGCAGGCCGCCCAGGCCGCCGGCGACCGGCAGGCGCTGGCCGACCGGCAGCGGCCGCTGCTGCACCTGCACCTGACCGACCGCGCCGCCGGGATCGACCAGGTCCTCGGTGCCCTCGGCTGACCGCCGGGGTAGCACCGGAGCCGCCGGCAAGAGGAGCCCAGAGGAGGACTCGTGATCCCCAACCCGCTGCGCGACCCGCGGGACCGGCGGCTGCCGCGCGTCCCCGAGCCCTGCGCGCTCGTCGTCTTCGGCATCACCGGGGACCTCGCGCGCAAGAAGCTGCTCCCCGCCGTGTACGACCTGGCCAACCGGGGGCTGCTGCCGACCAACTTCGCGCTGCTGGGCTTCGCGCGGCGGGACTGGGGCGACCAGGACTTCGCCGAGCTGGCCCGTGACGCCGCCCGCAACGCCGCCCGCACCCCGTGGCGGGAGGAGGTGTGGGAGCGGCTGGCCGCCAGCGTGCGGTTCGTGCAGGGGTCCTTCGACGACGACAACGCCTTCGACGAGCTGGCCAACGCGCTCAACGACCTGGAGAGCAGCCACGGCATCGGCGGCAACGCGGCGTTCTACCTGTCGATCCCGCCGGCGATGTTCCCGGTCGTGCTCAAGCAGATGCAGCGCACCGGCATGGCCGAGAGCACGGCCGACCGGTGGCGGCGGGTCGTCGTCGAGAAGCCCTTCGGCACCGACCTGGCCTCCAGCCGCGAGCTCAACGAGCTGGTCGACTCCGTCTTCAGCGCCGAGGACGTCTTCCGCATCGACCACTACCTGGGCAAGGAGACCGTCCAGAACCTGATGGCGCTGCGGTTCGCCAACACGCTGTTCGAGCCGATCTGGAACGGCCACCACGTCGACTCGGTGCAGATCACGATGGCCGAGGACGTCGGCATCGGCGGGCGGGCGGGGTTCTACGAGAAGACCGGCGCCGCCCGCGACGTGCTGCAGAACCACCTGCTGCAGCTGCTGGCGCTGACCGCGATGGAGGAGCCGGTCGAGTTCTCCGCCGACGAGATCCGCACCGAGAAGCTCAAGGTGCTGCGCGCGGTGTCGCTGCCCGAGGACATGCGCACCTTCGCCGTCCGCGGCCAGTACGAGCAGGGCTGGCTGGCCGGCCAGCGCGCCCGCGGCTACCGGCAGGAGGAGGGCGTCGACCCGGAGTCGACCACCGAGACCTTCGCCGCCGTCCGGCTCGGGGTGGAGACCCGCCGCTGGGCCGGCGTGCCGTTCTACCTGCGCACCGGCAAGCGGCTGCCGCGGCGGGTCACCGAGATCGCGCTGGTGTTCAAGCGGGCGCCGCACCTGCCCTTCGCCGACACCGACACCGAGGAGCTGGGCAACAACCAGCTCGTCGTGCGGGTGCAGCCCGACGAGGGCGTGACGCTGAAGTTCGGCTCCAAGGTGCCCGGCAGCGTCATGGAGGTCCGGGACGTGTCGATGGACTTCCTCTACGGCGAGCAGTTCACCGAGACCAGCCCCGAGGCCTACGAGCGGCTGCTGCTCGACGTGCTGCTGGGCGACGCCACGCTCTTCCCCCGCAACGCCGAGGTCGAGGCCTCCTGGGCGGTGATCGACCCGCTGGAGGAGTTCTGGGCGGGCGGCACGCCGGAGCCCTACCGGGCCGGGGAGTGGGGCCCGCGGGCCGCCGACGAGATGCTCGCCGCCGAGGGCCGCCGGTGGCGGCGGCCGTGAGCGGCAGCCGACGGGAGGAGAACCCGTGACGACGCTGTGGGACACCACCGGATCCGCGGTGGTCAAGGAGCTGGCCGCCCAGCGGCGGACCGGCGGCGCCGTGCTCTCCGGCGTCGCGCTGACGCTGGTCGTCGTCGCCGACGAGGGCCGGGTCACCGAGGCCGAGGACGCCGCGACCACCGCCGCCGAGCAGCACCCCTGCCGGATCCTCGTGGTGGTGCGCCGGCAGATCGACGCGCCGGTCCCCCGCCTGGACGCCGAGGTGTCCATCGGCGGGCGGCTGGGTCCCGGCGAGGCGGTCGTCATGCGCATGTACGGGCGGCTGGCGCTGCACGCCGAGTCGGTCGTGCTGCCGCTGCTGGCCGCCGACGCCCCCGTGGTCACCTGGTGGCACAGCGACCCGCCGAGCCGGCTGACCACCGACGCGCTCGCCGTCATCGCCGACCGGCGGATCACCGACAGCACCGTGGCCGCCGACCAGATGCGCGCGCTGCGCACCCGCGCGCAGGACTACGCGCCCGGCGACACCGACCTGGCCTGGACCCGCGCCACCGGCTGGCGGGCGACGCTGACCTCGGCGCTGGACTCGGTCTCGGGCCGCCGGGGCGACGCCGTGCAGGTCCTGGGCGGGCGGATCGAGGGCGACCCGGGCGCGGCCACCGCCCAGCTGCTGTCCGGCTGGATCCAGTCGCGCTCCGGCGCCCGGCTCGACGTCGTCCAGGCCACCCGGCACGCAGGTCCCAGCGGCATCGACTCGGTGGTCCTGCAGCTGGACCAGGACGAGGAGGTGCGGGTGCACGCCGACCGCCGCGGCGGCGCGGTCATCAGCCAGCCCTACCGGCCCGACGCCACCATGGCCCTGCCCGACCGCTCGCTCGGTGACCTGCTCGGCGAGGAGCTGCGCCGGCTGGACCCCGACGAGCCCTACGCCGAGGCGCTGGAGGTCACCACCGGGGTCTCCGGGCTGGCCGGCCGCACCGGCGTGCGCTCGCACGTGTGGGTCGACCCCGCCGAGCAGGACGGCGCCGGCTCCGGGGCGGTCGACGCCGAGCGGGTCGGCGAGGGCAGCCCGCACGGCGCGGCACCCACCGTCCCCCCGACGTCCGAGGGCACCGACGAGGTGGCCCTGCACGGCGAGCACGACACCCCCGACCCGACGGCGCCCGAGACGCCCGAGGCGGTCCGGTGACCCTCACCCCGGGGGACCGCATCGTCGAGGAGCTGTCCCGGCGCAGCGAGGGTCCGGTGCCCGACGTGATCGTCGAGCCCGACGCCGAGACGCTCGCCCGGGCGGCCGCCGCGGCGCTGGTGGCCCGGCTGGCCGCCGCACAGCTGGTGCACGGGACGGCGTCGGTGGTGCTCACCGGCGGCGGCGTGGGCACCGCGGTGCTGCGGCACGCCGCCGAGCTGGCCGCGGAGCCCGCGCCCGGCCAGGACGTCGACTGGACGGCGGTCGACGTGTGGTGGGGCGACGAGCGGTTCGTCCCGGCCGACGACGACGAGCGCAACGAGAAGGGCGCGCGGGAGGCGCTGCTGGACCGGGTGGGCGTGCCGCCGGAGCGGGTGCACCCGGTGCCGGCCTCCGACGCCGGGTTCGCCGAGCCCGAGGAGGCCGCCGAGTGGTACGCCGGCGTCCTCTCCGACGCCGCCCGTGACGCCGGCGCGGACGGGCCGCTGCCGCGCTTCGACGTGCTGCTGCTGGGCATGGGCGCCGAGGGCCACGTGGCGTCGATCTTCCCGCACTCGCCGGCCGCCTCCGACGACCGCGCGGTGGTGGCGGTGCGCGACTGCCCCAAGCCGCCCCCGACCCGGGTCAGCCTCGGGTTCTCCGCGATCGGCAGCGCCGAGGAGGTGTGGCTGTTGGTGGCCGGGGAGGGCAAGGCCGAGGCGGTGGCCCGCGCGCTCGGCGGGGCCGACCCGCTCGACGTGCCGGCGGCCGGCGCGTGCGGCCGGCGGGCCACCCGCTGGCTGCTCGACGCCGGGGCGGCGAGCCGGCTGCCGGGAGCGACCGATCCCGACGGAACCGACGCCGGAGGCCCCGGCACCGACGGCTGACGGTGGCGCCACCGGCCGCCGGGGGGCTGTGGATCGGGGTGCTCGGGCACCTCGAGCTGCGCCGCGACGGGGTGCCCGTGCCGATCGGCGCCCGGCTGCAGCGCGCGGCGCTGACCGTGCTCACGGTGGAGGCCGGCCGGCTGGTGCCCGCCGACCGGCTCGCCGACCTGCTGTGGAACGGCGCCCCGCCGCCCAAGGTCGCCGCGTCAGTGCACACCACCATCGCGCTGCTGCGCCGCACCCTGGAACCCGGCCGGGCCCCCCGCTCGAGCGGGTCGGTCCTGCTGAGCGCGCCACCGGGGTACCGGCTCGCCCGCGAGGCCGTCGAGATCGACGCCGACGTCTTCGAGCGGCTGCTGGCCGCGACCGGGCGGCTGGCCGGCCGCGACGACGCCCGTGCCGTGGCACTGCTCGACGACGCCCCCGCGCTGTGGCGCGGGCCGGCGCTGGCCGAGTTCGCCGACGAGCCGTTCGCCCGCGCCGCCGTCGACCGCTGGGAGGGGCTGCGGCTGGGCGCCGTCGAGCAGCGGGCCGCGGCGCTGCTCGGCCTCGGCGACACCGGCCGCGCCATCGCCGACCTGCAGGAGCACCTGACCCGCTCCCCGCTGCGCGAGCAGGCCCGCGCCACCCTCGCCCGCGCGCTGTACCTCGCCGGCCGCGCCGCGGACGCCCTCGCGGTGCTCACCGAGGGGCGGCGGCTGCTCCGCGACGAGCTCGGCCTCGACCCCGGCCCGGCGCTGCGCGAGGTGGAGGAGCAGATCCTCCGCCACGACCCGGGGCTGCGGCCGGCCCGCACCCCGCCGTCCCCGGCCGCATCCCGGCCCGCGCCGGAGCCGCCCCCGCTCCGGCCGCCCCCGCCCCTGCGCGGCCGGGAGGCCGAGTGCGCCCTGCTGGCCGACGTCCTCGCCGGCGCCGCCGCCGGGTCCGGCGCCGTCGTGCTGGTCACCGGGGACGCCGGGATGGGCAAGTCGGCGCTGCTGCGGTGGCTCACCGCGGCGGCCGCCGCGGCCGGCGGCGCGGCGCACACCGGCACCTGCCGCGACGGGGTGGCCGGGCCGCCCTACTGGCCGGTGCTGCAGGTGCTGCGCGCCGCCGTCCCCGCCCTCGACGCCGCCGGCCGGGACGGGGTGGCCCGCGCGCTCGGCCCGCTGCGGGCCGTGGTCCCCGGCCTCGGGGACCCGCCGCCCGGTGCCGGCATCGACCCCGCCATGGTCCTGGTGCACCTCACCGACGCGCTCGGCGGCGTGCTCGGCGCCGCCGGCCGGCCCGCGGTGCTGGCGCTGGACGACCTGCAGGCCGCCGACCCCGCGACGCTGCGGCTGGTCGCCGGCCTGGCCGCGGACGTCGCCGCCGGCTCCCCGGCCGTCCTCGCCCTCGCGCTGCGCAGCGGCGAGGACGGCGGCCCGGCCCTGGTCGACGCGCTGGCCGCCCTCGGCCGGCTGCCGCGGCTGGTGCGGCTGGACCTCGAGCCCCTCCCCGCCGACGCCGTGGCCGACCTGGTCCGCGCCGCCGCCCCCGCCGGCCTGGACGACGACGGCGTCCGGGCGGCGGTCACCCGCGCCGGCGGCAACCCGTTCTTCGCCCTGGAGCTGGCGCGAGCGGCCCCCGCTCCGGGCGGCGCCGCGCCGCCGGGCCGGGGCCGGGCGGTGGGCGAGGTGCCGGCGGCGGTCCACGACGTCCTGCGCCAGCGGGTCCTCCGCCTGCCGTCCCCGGGCCCGGAGCTGCTCACCGCCGCCGCCGTCGCCGGGTCCCCCCTGCCGGTCGAGGACCTCGCCGCGGTGACCGGGGTGCCCGTCGGAACGGCGCTCGACGCCCTGGAGGCGGCGGTCGCCGCGCGGCTGGCCGTCGACGGCGGGGAGGGCACCTTCGCGCCGGCGCACGCGCTGCTCGGGGAGGTGCTGCGCGCCCAGCTGTCCAGCGCCCGCGCCGCCCGGCTGCACCGCGCCGTCGGCGAGCGGCTGGCCGCGCGGGCCGGAGACGACGACGAGCAGGCCTCGCGCGTCGCCGCGCACCTGCTCGCCGCCCGCGCCCTCGACGGCGGCGCCGCGGCCGTGCCGTGGCTGGAACGCGCCACCGACCACGCGGTCCGGGTCTCGGCGCTCGACCAGCTCCGCGAGCTGGGCGGGCAACTGCTCGCGGCGGCCGCGGCGCTGCCCGCCGGGCCGGACCGGCGGCGCCGGGAGCTGCGCGCGCTGAGCCGGACCGCGTACGCCGACGCGTGGGCGGCCGGCTACGACAGCCCCACGATCCGCGAGTACGGCCGGCTCGCCGCCGCCTGGGAGGTGCCCGACCCGCCGCTCCCCGGCGACGTCGAGCTGCTGTGGGTGGCCACCCTGTTCCAGTGCCAGGTCGGCCGGCTCGACGACGCCGACCGCACCGTGGCGCGCATGGCCGCGCTGGCCGGGCGGCTCGACGACGCCACCGCCGGGTACCTCACCGAGGACATCACCGCCGTCGTGCGGTGGATGCAGGCCCGCCCCGCCGAGGCGCTCGAGCACCTGGACCGGGCCGCGGCGCACGCCGACAGCGGCCGGGTCGACCTGTCCCGCTCGCTGGCGTTCTCCCCGCCCACCCGCCTCGCCGTCGTCCGCGCCCTGTGCCTGTGGCTGCTCGGCCGGCGCGACGACGCCCGCGCGCAGGCCGACGCCGCCCTCGCCGTCGCGGAGGAGGCGGGCCTCGGGGCGGCCGGTTTCGCCCGCCGCTGGGCGCTGGTCCTGGGACTCGTGGACGGCGACCGCGACCGCGTCCGCTCCCTGGTCGCGCTCCCGCTGCGCGAGCCGGCCTGGGAGCGGTACCGCTACCCGTCGGCGGTGGTGGCCTTCGCCGAGGGGTGGCTGCTGGCCGGTCGCGACCCGCGGGCCGGGCTGGCCGCGATGCGGGCGGCGCACGCGGCGCTCGCCGAGCAGGGCCTGGCCGCCGGCCGGTCGGTGTTCCTGGGCCTGCTGGCCGCCACCGCCCTGGCCGCCGGGGAGCCCGCGGTCGCCGCGGCGACGTGCGAGGCGGGGCTGGCCGTCGCCGAGCGGGGTGAGCGCTACTGGGTGCCGGAGCTGACCCGGCTGCTCGCCGCGGCGCGGGCGGCCGGGGCCGGTGCGGACGTCAGTGGACACCAAGAGGCCGCCCAGTCCGGCCGGCCACGCTCGGCGCCATGACGACCGATCTCGCTGTCCCGACCCCGTCCGCTCCCCCGCGCGACCGCGTCACCGACGTCCGGCCCGGCGACCGCTGGCTGGTCGTGGTCGCCCACCCCGACGACGAGGCCTTCGGCTGCGGCTCGACCATCGCCCGCGCCGCGGCGGCCGGCGCCCGGGTGACCCTGGCCTGCGCCACCCGCGGGGAGGCGGGCGAGGCGGCGCCCGGGCTGGCCGACTGCGCCGACCTGGGCGCGGTGCGGGAGGCCGAGCTCTACCGGTCGGCCGCCGCCCTCGGCATCGCCGCGGTGGAGCTGCTGGGGTACCGCGACTCGGGCTTCGGCGGGGAACCGCCCCGCGGGTCGCTGTGCGCGGCCGCGCCGGACGACGTCGCCGGGGTGCTGGCGCGGCTGGTCACCGAGGTGCGGCCGGACGTCGTGCTCGTCCTCGACGGCAGCGACGGGCACCGCGACCACCAGCGGGTCCGGACCGCCACGGCCGCCGCGGTGCGGGCCGCCGCCGGCCCGGCCACCGTGCTCGTCGAGCACTGCCTGCCGAGGTCGCTGATGGGCCGCTGGCTGGAGGAGGTGCGCGCCCTGCGGCCGGACACCGCCTACCACGCCCTCGACCCCGCCGACCTGGGCCGGCCCGACGCCGAGGTCACCGACGTCCTCGACGTGGGCGCCGTCCTCGACCGGCGGGAGGCGGCGATCGCCGAGCACCGCTCGCAGACCTCACCGTTCGACGGGCTCAGCCCCCAGCTGCGGCGGGCGTTCCTGGGCACCGACCACCTGGCCCGCGTGCCGTGGCGGCCCCGCGGCCCGCAGCGGTGGTGGGACCCCACCCGGGCCGGCTGGGTGCCGTGCCCGGCCGGGGCCCAGACCTCGCGGCCCTAGACCGCGCGGCGGATCAAGCGCCGCGGCGGGCGCGCAGCTTGGCGAGGGCCTCCTCGAGCAGGGCGTCGCCGTCGGCGTCGCTGCGCCGCTCGCGGACGTAGGCGAGGTGGGTCTTGTAGGGCTCGGTGCGCGGCGCCGGGGGCGGCGCCTGCGCGTCCTGGCCGGCCGGCAGGCCGCAGCGGGGGCAGTCCCAGAACTCGGGCACCTCGGCGTCGGTGGCGAACGCCACCCGGGTCTCGTGGCCCTGGCTGCACCAGTAGCCGATCCTGTGCCGCGGTGCGGCCTCGCCGCGCTCCGCCTCTCCCATCGGACCCGCTCCGACCCGGGTCCCCCGGATCGCGTTGCCACCAGCCACGAGCGCCCCCTCAGACCGACCTGCCCGGCGCGGACCACGCCGTTTCCGCAGTCTAGGGCCTCGGGGACGTTCTCTCGATCACGTTTTCGCCGCGGGCGCAGCAGCGCCCGCCCGACCGGCGCGGGGAGCTAGACCTTGAGCAGGATGCCCAGCGTCACGATGCAGATCACCCAGACGAAGCCGGTGAAGACCGTGAGCCGGTTGAGGTTCTTCTCCACCACGGAGGACCCGGACAGCTGCGAGGAGACCGCACCGCCGAACATCGAGGACAGGCCGCCACCCTTGCCCCGGTGCAGCAGGATCAGCACCACCAGCAGGACGCTGGCGAGGACCAGCAGCACGTTGAGGACGAGCTCGACCATGGGCACCAGGGTAACCGGTACCCGGAGCCGCTCCGGTCAGCGCACGCCCGCGGTGGCCAGGTCGTAGCCGGCGTAGGGCCGCAGCACCACGGCGTTGTGCAGCCGCTGACCGGCCAGCAGCTGCACCCGGGTCTCCGCCAGTGGCACGTAGGCGCCGGTGTCGAGGGCGGCGGCGGCCACCTCCCCCCAGGCCGTGCTCGCGGCGCCGGGGTCGGGCGCGGCGCGGGCGGTGTCGACCGCCGCGGACAGCGCCGGGTCGGTCAACCGCGCGAAGTTGGTGTTGGCGACCGGGCTGACCGAGCGGCCGTCGACCAGCGGCACGAGGAAGGAGCCGGGCGTCGGGAAGTCCGCCGTCCGGGTGGCCAGGACGATGCCGAAGCCGCTGCGGGTGACGTTGTCGGGGCTGCCGACGTCGGTGGCGTAGAAGCTGGCCGCCGGCAGGGGCCGGACCTCGGCGGTGATGCCGACCTCGGCGAGCTGGGCGGCGACGGCGTCGGCGACGTCGAGGCTGGCCTGCGCGTCGGGCACGGCCATCACCGTGCTGAAGCCCTCGGGCCGGCCGCACGCGGTCAGCGCCGCGCGGGCGGCGTCTCGGTCGGGTCCGCGATCGGCCTCGTCGGGACCGCCCGGGAGCACGGCCGGCCACAGCCGCGCGGTGCGCACGGCCCGGTCACCGCCCAGCACCTCCTGGACGGCGCGGCGGTCGATCGCGGCGGCCACCGCGGCGCGGCAGTCGGGCTGGTCCATCGGGGCGACGTCGGTGGGCAGCGCCAGCAGCCGCACCGCGCCGGTGGTGACGTCGTCGACCCGGTCGGGCAGGGGCACCTCTCCCCCGGTGTCCTCCGTCAGCCGGGCGCCGGTGGCCGGGTGCACGCCGGTGCCGGAGACGTCGACGTCGGCGGAGCCGGCGAGCAGCGCCTGGTCGCGCTCGAGGTTGGACAGCCCGGTGCGGACGACCACCTGGTCGGGCAGCGCGGTGCGCACCCCGTCGGCGGCCGCGTCCCAGGCGGGGTTGCGGTCGAGGACGATGCCGGTCACCGGGTCGACGGAGGTGATCGCGTAGGGGCCGGAGGAGACCGGGTCGGCGCCGTAGTCGGCGCCGGTGTCGCTCTCCACCGGCACCGGGCTGCTGGAGGGCAGCGCCAGGACGTAGGGGAAGTCCGGCTGCGCCGACCGGAGCCGGAAGACGACGGTGGCGTCGTCGGGGGTCTCGATGGCGGCGAGCCCCAGCTTGGCCGGGTCCTCGTCCTGGTAGGGCCCGGCGTACGGGTTCTCGGGGTCGTCGAGCAGCTCCACCACGTGGGTGGGACCGCCCACGATGACGTCGGAGGCGAAGGACCGCTCGATGCCGTACTTGACGTCGCGCGAGGTGATCGGCCGGCCGGTCTCGAACCGCGCGCCCTCCCGCAGGGTGAACGTCCAGCTCAGGCCGCCGTCGGGGGTGGTGCCGAGGTCGGTGGCGAGGTCGGCGACGAGGTCGCCGGTGGTCCCCGGCTCGGCGGAGTAGGTGACCAGCGTGCGGGTGTAGAGCCGCATGAGGTTCCACACGCCGGGCTGGTAGGAGCGCTGGGGGTCGAGGCTGTCGACCTCGCCGGTGACCACCCGCAGCGTGCCGCCGGCCTCGTCGGAGGGGGCGCGCACGCCCTCGACGCCGGCGTCGGGGCCGTCGCCGAGGACCGGCACGCCGCTTCCGCCGTCGCCCCCGCCGCGGCAGCTGACCACGACCGCGACCACCAGGACGACGACGACGGCCAGGCCGAGCACGCGGGCGGCCGTGCCGCGGAGCAGCCCGGCCGCCCGGGAGGAGCGGGGGCGGGGAGGTCGCTGCAGCGCGCTGCTCACCCACCCACCCCCCGCTCGGCTGCCGGGGGAGCGTGCTCAGCTGCCCCCGGCGGCGATCCGACAGATCCGCGCGAACTCGTCGCCGTCGAGGCTCGCGCCCCCGACGAGTGCACCGTCGACGTCCGGCCCGGCCAGGATCCCGGCCGTGTTGCCGGCCTTGACCGACCCGCCGTAGAGGATACGGACGACCGCGGCGGTCTCCCGGCCGAAACGCTCGGCGAGCCGCGACCGGAGTGCGCCGCACACCTCCTGCGCGTCCTCGGGGGTGGCCACCTCGCCGGTACCGATGGCCCAGACCGGCTCGTAGGCGAGCACGACGTGGGCGGCCTGCTCGGCGTCGAGGCCGGCGAGGGAGGCGTCGAGCTGGTCGGTGCAGTGGACCACCTGCCCGTTGGCCTGCCGGACCTCCAGCCCCTCCCCCACGCACACGATGGGGGTGAGGCCGTGCCGCAGCGCGGCGCGGGTCTTGGCGGCCACCACCGCGTCGTCCTCGGCGTGCAGCTCGCGCCGCTCGGAGTGCCCGACGACGACGAAGCCGCACGCCAGCGCCGCCAGCATCGCGCCGCTGACCTCGCCGGTGTAGGCGCCGGAGTCGTGCGCGGAGAGGTCCTGGGCGCCGTAGCCGACCGCGAGCTGGTCACCGTTCACCAGCGTCTGGACGCTGCGCAGCGCGGTGAACGGCGGCAGGACGACGACCTCGACGTCGTCGAGCTCCTTCTCGCTGAGGCTGAAGACCAGCTTCTGCACCAGGCCGATGGCCTCCAGGTGCGTCAGGTGCATCTTCCAGTTGCCCGCGATCAGCGGGCGGCGGCCCTCCCGGCGGGCGGGGGCCGGCTGCCTGCGTGCCACCGCGCCCCCTCAGTCCTCGAGCACCGCGAGGCCCGGCAGCTCCCGGCCCTCGAGGAACTCCAGCGACGCGCCGCCGCCGGTGCTGATGTGGCCGTAGGCGGCCTCGTCGAGCCCGAGCTGCCGGACCGCGGCCGCGGAGTCGCCGCCGCCGACCACCGACAGCCCGTCGACGGCGGCCACGGCCTCGGCCACGCCGCGCGTGCCGGCCTGGAAGGGCGCCAGCTCGAACACGCCCATCGGCCCGTTCCAGAACACCGTGCGCGCGCCGCCGAGCTCCCGGCCGAAGAGCTCGACCGTGCGCGGCCCGACGTCCAGGCCCATCTGGTCGCCGGGGATCGCGTCCACGCCCACCGTGGTGGTCGGGGCGTCGGCGCTGAACTCCGGCGCGACGACGACGTCGACCGGCAGCACGATGCGGTCGCCGGCCTCGGCGAGCAGCCGCCGGCAGGTGTCGACCTGGTCGGCCTCCAGCAGCGACGTGCCCACCCCGTGCCCCTGGGCGGCGAGGAAGGTGAAGCACATGCCGCCGCCGACCAGCAGCCGGTCGACCCTCGGCAGCAGCGCCTCGATGACGCCGAGCTTGTCGCTGACCTTCGAGCCGCCCAGCACGACGACGTAGGGCCGCGCGGGGTCGGTGGTGAGCCGGGTGAGCACGTCGCGCTCGGCGGCGACGAGCCGGCCGGCCGCGTGCGGCAGCCGCTGGGCGACGTCGTACACCGAGGCGTGCCTGCGGTGCACCGCGCCGAACGCGTCGTCGACGTAGACGTCGGCCAGCGCGGCCAGCCGGTCGGCGAGCCCGCCGCGCTCGGCGTCGTCCTTGCTGGTCTCGGCGGCCTCGAAGCGGACGTTCTCCAGCAGCAGGACGTCGCCGTCGCCGAGGGCCGCGGCCCGCGCGCGGGCGTCGTCACCGGCGACGTCGGCGGCCAGCGGCACCTCCGTGCCGAGCAGCTCGCCGAGCCGGGCTGCCACCGGCGCCAGGGAGTACCGCGGGTCGGGCGCGCCCTTGGGCCGGCCCAGGTGCGCCGCGACGAGGACCCGGGCGCCGGCCTCCCGCAGCGCCTGCAGCGTGGGGAGGCTGGCCCGGATCCGCCCGTCGTCGGTGATGGTCTGCCCGTCGAGGGGGACGTTCAGGTCGGCGCGCAGGAGCACGCGCCGGCCGGTCACCCCCTCGGCGAGCAGGTCGTCGAGGGAGCGGGCCATCAGAGGGAGCGGCCGACGAGCTCGACGGAGTCGACGAGCCGGTTGGAGTAGCCCCACTCGTTGTCGTACCAGCCGAGCACCTTGGCCATCGGGCCGAAGGTCTTGGTCAGCTTGCTGTCGTAGATGCACGACGCCGGGTCGGTGACGATGTCGGAGGACACGATCGGGGCGTCGGTGTACTTGAGGATGCCGGCGAGCGGGCCCGCGGCGGCCTCGCGGTAGGCCGCGTCGATCTCGTCGGCCGGCACCTCGCGGGTGAGCTGGACGGTGAGGTCGGTGGCCGAGCCGGTGGGCACCGGGACGCGGACGGCGTAGCCGTCGAGCTTGCCCTGCAGCTCGGGCAGGACCAGGCCGATCGCCTTGGCCGCGCCGGTGCTGGTGGGGACCATGTTGAGCGCGGCCGCGCGGGCGCGGCGGAGGTCCTTGTGCGGGCCGTCCTGCAGGTTCTGGTCGGCGGTGTAGGCGTGGATGGTGGTCATCAGCCCGCGCTCGATGCCGAAGGCGTCGTTGAGCACCTTGGCCAGCGGCGCGAGGCAGTTGGTGGTGCACGACGCGTTGCTGATGATGGTCTGCGAGCCGTCGTACTTCTCGTGGTTGACGCCCATGACGATGGTCAGGTCGTCGCCGGTGGCCGGCGCCGAGATGATCACCTTCTTGGCCCCGCCGGCGTCGACGTGCTTGCGGGCGTCGGCGGCCTTGGTGAAGAAGCCGGTGGACTCGACGACGACGTCGACGCCCAGGTCGCCCCAGGGCAGCGCGGCCGGGTCCCGCTCGGAGAGCACCTTCATCGTGCTGCCGGCGATCTTGATGCCCTCGCCGTCGGCGGCGACGTCCTCGGACAGGACGCCCAGGATGCTGTCGTACTTCAGCAGGTGGGCGAGGACCTCGGGGCTGGTCAGGTCGTTGACCGCCACGATCTCGATGTCCTTGCCGCTGGCCGCGGCCGCCCGCCAGAAGTTGCGGCCGATCCGGCCGAACCCGTTGATCCCCACCCGCACCGTCACTGCTGACCTCCACGGATCCGGGGCGCCGTCCGGCGCCGTCGCGTGCGTCGGCCGCGCGGGCCGCGCGGCGTGCTCGGCGACGACCCTATCGGCCCCGGCGGCAGCCGTCCGGGCGAGCCCTCAGCCGCCGGGGACCAGCGCGGCGACGTCGTCGGCCGCGGGGGCCGGGGCGGGGACGTCGGCGGCCGGCACGGGGGCGCCGGGAACGGCGGGGTCGGCGGTGACGACGCGGTCGCGGCCGGTGGCCTTGGCGGTGTAGAGCGCGCGGTCGGCGGCCTCGAGCAGCGCCGCGGCGGACGCGCCGTCGGCCGGGCAGACGGCCACGCCGATGCTGACGGTGACGCCGACGTCCTCGCCGTCGAGGGCCTGCCGCTGCCCGGCGATCGCGCGGCGGACCTGCTCGGCCCGCTCGAGGGCCTGCTCGCGGCCCGCGCCCGGCAGCACCAGCACGAACTCCTCCCCGCCCAGGCGCGCGGCGGTGTCGCCCTCGCGGACGGCGCCGGCGAGGGTCCGCGCGACCGCGGTCAGGACCCGGTCGCCCGCGGCGTGGCCGAGGCGGTCGTTGACGGACTTGAAGTGGTCGACGTCGACGAGCAGCACCGACAGCCGGCCGGTCCGCGGCCGCGAGGCCAGGTCGGCGCCGAGCGCGCGGTCGAGGTGGCGCCGGTTGTGCAGGCCGGTCAGCGGGTCGCGCACGGCCTCCTCGGCGAGCTCGGCGCGCAGCCGCTCGATGACCTCGACCTGCTCGGCGAGCCGCGCGTTGAGCGCCTCGATGGCGGCCTGCCGCTCCTGCTGCTCGGAGACGTCGCGGACCACGAGGATGCGCCCCAGCGGCCGGCCCCGCGGGTCGCTGACCGCCGAGTCGCGCACGTCGAGCCACAGGTCCGGCCGCACCTGCGCGACGCGGTGCCCGTCGCGGCGCTCGGTGCCGTCGAGGACGGCGACCGCCCGCGGGCCGGCGACGTCGGTCAGGGGACGGCCCACGAGGTCCTCGCCGAGCTCGGGGCGCAGCCGCCGCAGCATCCGGGTCGCGGCCGGGTTGCAGTCGATGAGGACCCCGCCGGGGTCGACGACGAGCACCGCGTCGGGGACGGTCTCGACCACCTGCTCGCGGGCGACCGGGACCAGCCGGAGCAGGCCCACGCGGAAGATCGCCCAGCAGTCGACCAGCCCGGTGACGAGGAAGAACAGCGGGGTGACGTCGATGCCGCTGCCGTCGAGCTGGCTGCCGACCGCCACGACGTTGCCGAGGCTGGACACCAGCGCCGAGGAGAGCAGGACCGCGATCTGCCGGCGGAACACGCCCGCCGCGTGCCGGTACCGGCGGACCAGGTGGGTGTAGGCGACGGCGACGAGCGCGTAGGAGTAGGCGGTGTGGGCCAGGAACAGCGGCCCGAAGGTCACCTGGCCCTCGCCCGCGCCGTCGGCCGGGGTCAGTCCGGACATCACCAGGTCACGCGTCGGCGGGAGCGTGGCCGCGACCACGAGCAGGACCGGCTCGACCGCCAGCAGCAGGGCCGGCCGGCGGTCGAGTCGCCAGGAGGGGTCGGACACGGTGCGGGCGAGGACGTAGGTGCCCACCACCACCAGCCCGACCGAGGCCAGCAGCAGCGGCGGGTAGGCCGCGACCAGCCCGTCGGACCCGACGCCGTGCAGCAGCGCGTCGGCGGCCGACCAGACGGCGACACCGGACATGGTGACCGCCAGCGCGGTCGCGGCGGGGGTGCGAGAGCGCCGGCGCCAGGCCAGCACCGCCGTACCCGTGGCGACCAGCGTCGCGCACGCGAACACCAGCGCCCACTGCGCCGCGCTCATCCCGGGCCCCTCGCTGCGAGGGCGCGACCGGCTGCGCGCCACTGGTGCGTGCATCGACGGACGCCACGCCCCTCTGGAGCCGCCCTCACCCGGCCGGGTGAACGCACCGGGGCGCCCTCCGCGACGGCGGAGGGCGCCCCTGGTGAGCGGGTGGAACGGCCCCTCTGCAGGGTCCCGCCGCGAGCCTGCGAGCGGTGGGGGGCAGAGGGGTCCTTCTCCTACTGGGCGAGCATGTCCTCGGTGACCACCGACTCGGTGTCGGGGATGCCGAGGTCCTTGGCCCGCTTGTCGGCCATGGCCAGCAGTCGCCTTATCCGGCCGGCGACGGCGTCCTTGGTCATCGGCGGGTCGGCGCGCTGGCCGAGCTCCTCGAGCGAGGCCTGCCCGTGCTCCAGGCGCAGCCGCCCGGCCACCAGCAGGTGCTCGGGGGCGTCGCCGGCGAGGATCTCCAGCGCCCGCTCGACCCGGGCCGAGGCGGCCACGGCCGCGCGCGCCGAGCGCCGCAGGTTGGCGTCGTCGAAGTTGGCCAGCCGGTTGGCGGTGGCGCGGACCTCGCGGCGCATCCGCCGCTCCTCCCAGGCCAGCACCGCGTCGTGGGCGCCCATCCGGGTGAGCAGCGCGCTGATCGCGTCGCCGTCGCGGACGACGACCCGGTCGGCGCCGCGGACCTCGCGGGCCTTGGCCGCGATGCCCAGCCGGCGGGCCGCGCCGACCAGCGCCATGGCCGCCTCGGGCCCGGGGCAGGTCACCTCGAGCGAGGACGAGCGGCCCGGCTCGGTGAGCGACCCGTGCGCGAGGAACGCGCCCCGCCAGGCGGCCTCGGCGTCGTTGATGCTGCCGGACACGACCGACGGCGGCAGGCCGCGCACGGGGCGGCCGCGCTGGTCGACCAGGCCGGTCTGGCGGGCCAGGCCCTCGCCGTGCTTGGCGATCCGGACGAGGTAGCGCACGCCGCGGCGGATGTTGCCGCCGGCCAGCACGCTGACCCCGCTGGTGTAGCCGTAGACCTCGCTGATGTCCCGCCGCAGCCGGCGGGCGACCGAGCCGGTGTCCAGCTCGGCCTCGATCACCACGCGACCGCCCACGATGTGCAGCCCCCCGGAGAAGCGGAGCAGCGCGGTGACCTCGGCCTTGCGCTCGGAGGTCCGCGTGCACTCCACCCGGGACAGCTCGTCCTTGACCATGGCCGTCATCGCCACGACGACCACTCCTTCCGCTGCGGCGCCCTCATCGGCGTCACCTCTCCCCCTCGAACCGTCCGGGCACCACCGGTCCTGGTGCACCGGTTGCGACCTGTGTGCCCTCCCCCTGCCCGACCTCCGGCCGGCCCGCCGTCGGCGCCCCGGCCACCGGGGCCAGCGCCGCGGCCAGCCGGCCGGGGTCGTGCCGCGGGGACCCGCCGGACTCGGCCACCGGAGCGAGCACGAGCTCGGCGCCGCACTCGCGCACCGCTGACAGGAGACCACAGCGGTCAACCACCGAGTCCACATCCGCGATCACGGTGTGCAGCGCCACTCCGCCCAGATGGGCCTGCAGCACCCGCAGGTGCTCCTCCGGGGAGAACCCGTCGGTCTCCCCGGGCTGGGGCTCCAGGTTGAGCACGACGACCACGCGGGCCCGGCTGGCGGCCAGCGCCTCCCGCAGGCGCGGCACCAGCAGGTGGGGCAGCACCGAGGTGTACCACGAGCCGGGACCGAGCGAGACGACGTCGGCGGTGGCGATGGCGTCGAGCACGTCGGGGTGCACCGGGGGGTCCGGCGGCGACACCAGGATCTCCCGCACCCGGCCCGGGGTGGAGGCGATGGCCACCTGCCCGCGGATGGTGCGGGTGCGCGCGGGGTCGTCGGGGTCGACGGTCTCCACGCGGGCGACGAGGTCGAGCGGGACGTCGGCCATCGGCAGCACCCGGCCGCGGGTGCGCAGCAGCGCGCAGACGGCGTCGAGCGCGCGCACGGTGTCCCCGCCGTGCAGCTCGACCAGCCCGGTGAGGACGAGGTTGCCCACCGGGTGGCCGGCGAGCGCGCCGGAGCCGCCGAGCCGGTGCTGCAGCAGCCGGGCCATCTCCTGGCGACCGCCCTCGTCGTCGGCGAGGGCGGCCAGCGCCATGCGCAGGTCGCCGGGCGGCAGCACCGGCATCTCCCGGCGGATGCGGCCGGAGGAGCCGCCGTCGTCGGCCACGGTGACCACGGCGGTGAGGTCGGGGGTGATCCGGCGCCAGGCGGCCAGCGCGGCGGCCAGGCCGTGGCCCCCGCCGAACGCGACGACCCTCGGGCCGCCCACTACTCGCGGCCCAGGTCGCGGTGGCGCGCGACCGCGTCGATGCCGTCGGCGGCCAGCCGGCGGGCGAACTCCTCGGCGATGGCGACGCTGCGGTGCTTGCCGCCGGTGCAGCCGACCGCGAGCGTCAGGTAGCGCTTGCCCTCGCGCCGGTAGCCGGGGATGAGTAGCCGCAGCACCTCGGTGTAGCGGTCGAGGAACGGCCCGGCGTCGTGCTGGCCGAGGACGTAGTCGCGCACGTCGGCGTCCTGCCCGGTGTGGTGCCGCAGCTCGGGCAGCCAGTGCGGGTTGGGCAGGAAGCGGGCGTCGACGACGAGGTCGGCGTCCAGCGGCAGGCCGTACTTGAAGCCGAAGCTGAGCACGGTCGCCGTCAGCGGCGGGGTGCGGCCCTCGCGGGCGAAGGCGTTCTCCAGGGTGGCGCGCAGCTGGTGGACGTTGAGGTCGCTGGTGTCCACCCACAGGTCGGCCTCGCCGGCGATGCCGGTGAGCAGCGCCCGCTCGGCGGTGATGCCGTCGATGAGCCGCCCGGAGCCCTGCAGCGGGTGCTCGCGCCGGTTGGACTCGTAGCGGCGCACCAGCACCTCGTCGCGGGCGTGCACGTACACCACCCGCGGGCGGTGCCCGGCCTCCGCGAGCACCCGGATGGCCTCCTGCAGGTCGCTGGAGAAGGCCCGGCTGCGGACGTCGACGACGGCGGCGAAGCGCCGCACGTCGCCGCGGGCGCCGAGCTCGACCATCGGCAGCAGCAGCGCCGGCGGCAGGTTCTCCACGACGTACCAGCCGAGGTCCTCCATGACCCGCCCGGCGCTGTTCTTGCCCGCCCCCGACAGGCCGGTGACGACGACCACCTCGACCGGCGGCGTCTCGGTGCTCGTGCCGTCGAGCCCGGCGGGGACGTCGGCCTGCGGGCCGGCCTGCCCCTCGCGCGCGGCCGACCCGCCGGTCGGGGCGTCGGGGCCCGTGCCGGTCATCCGGTCGCCGCTCACGAGGCGACCCGGCCGACCTCGGCGGTGGCGCCGGCGCCGGGGGTGGGCGTGCCCCGCTGCGCCGGGCCGGCCGGCGCCGTCGTGCTCTCCACGACCTCCTCGGCCGGCTCCTCCCCCGCCGCCCCGGTGGCGTCCTCCGCGGGCTCGGCGACGGCGGCCAGCACCGCCTCGGCCGTGCGCCGGCCGATGCCGGGCACCGCCGTGAGCTCCTCGACCGTGGCCGCGCGCAGCCGCTTGAGCGACCCGAACTGCTTCATCAGCGCCTTCCGCCGCGTCTCCCCGAGGCCGGGGACGTCGTCCAGGAGAGAGACCAGCATGCTCACCGACCGCTTCTGCCGGTGGTAGGTGATCGCGAACCGGTGGGCCTCGTCGCGCACCCGCTGCAGCAGGTAGAGCGCCTCGGAGGTGCGCGGCAGGACCACCGGGTCGGACTCGCCGGGCAGCCACACCTCCTCCATGCGCTTGGCCAGCCCGCAGACGGCGACGTCGACGACGCCGAGCTCGTCGAGGGAGCGCGCCGCGGCGGCCACCTGCGGGGCGCCGCCGTCGACGACCAGCAGGTTCGGCGGGTAGGCGAACCGGCGCGGCCGGCCCTCCTCCGCGGCGACCCCCTGCTCGTCGCGACGGTCGGCCTCCTCCTTGAGGTGGCGGGCGAAGCGGCGGCGGACCACCTCGGCCATGGCCGCGGTGTCGTCGGTGCCGTGCTGGACGGAGAAGCGCCGGTAGTCGGACTTCTTGGGCAGGCCGTCCTCGAAGACCACCATCGAGGCGACGACGTTGGTCTGCTGCACGTGCGAGACGTCGATGCACTCGATGCGCAGGGGCGCCTCGGGCAGCTCGAGGGCCTCCTGCAGCTCCGACAGGGCGAGCGAGCGGGCGGTGAGGTCGCTGGAGCGCTTGACCCGGTGGCGGGCGAAGGCCTCCTTGGCGTTGCGCTCGACGGTCTCCATGAGGCTGCGCTTGTCGCCGCGCTGCGGCACCCGCAGCGACACCCGGGAGCCGCGCAGCTCGCCGAGCAGCTCCTCGTAGACGTCGGCGTCGTCGGGGAGCTCGGGGACGAGCACCTCCTTGGGCACCGCCTCGCCGCCCTCGGTGACGCCGGTGGCCTCGTCGACGCCGCCGTAAACCTGCAGCAGGAACTGCTCGACCAGCTCGCCGGTGGTGACCTCCTCGACCTTGTCGATGATCCAGCCGCGCTGGCCGCGGACCCGCCCGCCGCGGACGTGGAAGACCTGGACGGCGGCCTCGAGCTCGTCCTGGGCGAAGGCGACGACGTCGGCGTCGGTGCCGTCGCCGAGGACGACGGCCTGCTTCTCCATCGCGCGCCTGAGCGCGCCGAGGTCGTCGCGCAGCCGCGCGGCCCGCTCGAACTCCAGCGCCTCGCTCGCCTCGGCCATCTCGCGCTCGAGGCGCCGGACCATGAGGTCGGTGCGGCCGGCCATGAAGTCGCAGAAGTCGTCGACGATCTGCCGGTGCTCCTCGGCGCTGACCCGGCCCACGCACGGGGCGGCGCACTTGCCGATGTAGCCGAGCAGGCAGGGCCGGCCGATCTGCCCGGCGCGCTTGAAGACGCCGTTGGAGCAGGTGCGGGCGGGGAAGACCCGGGTGAGGGTGTCGAGCGTCTCGCGGATGGCCCAGGCGTGGGCGTAGGGGCCGAAGTAGCGGACCCCCTTCTTCTTGGGCCCGCGCATGACCTGCAGCCGCGGGTACTCCTCGTTGAGCGTCACGGCCAGCGACGGGTAGCTCTTGTCGTCGCGGTAGCGGACGTTGAACCGCGGGTCGAACTCCTTGATCCAGTTGTACTCGAGCTGGAGGGCCTCGACCTCGGTGCCGACGACGGTCCACTCGACGCTCGCCGCCGTCGTCACCATCTGGCGGGTGCGCGGGTGCAGGCCGGCGACGTCGGCGAAGTAGCTGTTCAGCCGCTGCCGGAGGCTCTTGGCCTTGCCGACGTAGACGACGCGGCCGTTGGGGTCCCGGAACTTGTAGACCCCCGGCGACTCGGGGATGGAGCCGACCGCCGGTCGGTACGTGGACGGGTCGGGCACACACCCACACTAGGTGGGGAGGACGACGGTCCGCCCGTCTCCCGTCCCGGGAACCACACCGGTGGCATTCCGGGGACCCCCACGGGCCGCCGAGCACCTCCGAGGACCGCCGGGGACCTCCGGCCCTGTCCTCCCGCGGGGTCCGGGCAGCACCCTCGGCCGGGCAGGGGCGGCCAGCCGGGAGGAGCACGGCCATGGGCACCCACGTCCGCAGCGGCGGCCTCGACGTCTGGACCGAGCAGGTGGGCGCCGGCCCCGACGTGCTGCTGCTCGGGGGCGCCGCCGACACCGTCGAGTCGTGGCAGTTCCAGCTCGACGGGCTCGCCGACCGCTACCGGCTGACCGCCTTCGACACCCGCGGGGCCGGGCGCACCGCGATGCCTCCCGGGCCGCTGACGGTGGCCACCATGGCCGGGGACGCCGCCGGCGTGCTCGACGGCCTCGGGGTCCGGTCGGCGCACGTGGCGGGGTTCTCGGGCGGCAGCATCGTGGCCCAGGAGCTGGCGGTGCAGCGGCCCGACCTGGTCGCCAGCCTGGTGCTGCAGAGCACCTGGGCGCTGCCGGACGCCTACCTGCGGGCGTGGCTGCGGTTCGTGCAGTGGCTGGTCGCGGCGGCCCCCAGCGAGCGGGACTTCCTCGAGGGGTTCTTCCTCGACATCTACACCCCGCGGGCGCACGGGGACGGCACCGTCGCCGCCTTCGTCGAGGAGGTGCTGGCCTTCCCGCACAAGCAGGCGCCGCGGGACCTGCAGGCCTACCTGGCCGCCTTCCACGACGACGACGTCCCCGACCGCCCCGCGCGGATCACCGCGCCGACGCTGGTGCTCGCCGGCGGGGTCGACTCCACCGCCCGCGACCTCGGCCGCGCCGTCGCCGACGCGGTCCCGGGGGCCCGCTTCGAGCTGTGGCCGACCGAGTGCCACCAGCCGTTCCAGGAGGTTCCCGACCGGTGGAACGCCCGCGTCGACGCGTTCTGGCGCGAGGTGGACGCCCCGGCGGGGGCACCGCCGCCCCGCACCGCGGCCGCGCCCGACGCCCGTCCCGTGGGGTAGCGCCCACCGGCGGGGCCGTCACCGGCGGTCGGCCCCGGGTGGTCCCTTCACCGCCAGCACCGGGCACTCCACGGTCAGCAGGATCCGCTGGGCGGCACTGCCCATGAGCAGCTTGCCCACGGCGCTGCGCCGGCGCAGCCCGATGACGACCAGCTCGGCGCCGGTCTCGGTGACGGCGTCGGCGAGCTCCTCGGCGACGTCGCGGCCGATCGGCTGGCGCAGCTCGAACGGGACGCCGGAGACGGTGAGCTCGTCGCGCAGCCGGCGCAGCGGATCGCCCTGCAGGTACTCCTCGTCGACCAGCGCGTCGCCGCGGGTGCTGTTGACCACCACCAGCCGGGCGCCGCGCCGCTCGGCCTCGGCGAGGGCGTGGTCGAGCGCGGCCCGCCCGCGCGGGGTGGGCACGTGCCCGACGACGACCACCGGCTGCGACCGGCTCACCGCTCCTCCTCGTCGCCGTCCCGGGCCCCGACGGACGCGCGCGGGCCGCCGTCGGGGTGCCGCAGGCCCTCGCCCGCCTGCAGCTCCTCCGGCGTGGACCGCCGCCCCCGGACCGCCCGCAGCACGATCGGCGCCACCAGCGCGACCAGCGCGAGGGCCAGCACGACGCGGCTGAACCAGGTCTCGACCAGGACGCCGAGGTCGCCGCTGCTGATCGCCAGCGCCCGCCGCAGGTTGGTCTCGGCGACCGGCCCGAGGATCAGCCCGATCACCGCCGGTGCCACCGGCCAGCCGTAGCGGCGCATCGCGAATCCGAGCAGGCCGAGGACCAGCAGGAGGACCAGGTCCAGCGGGTCGGCGTTGACCGCGTAGCAGCCGAGGGAGGCGAACAGCAGGATCCCGGCGTAGAGGTAGGGCCGCGGCACCCGCAACAGCTGCACCCACACCCGCGCGAGCGGCAGGTTCAGCACCAGCAGCATGAGGTTGCCGATGAGCAGCGAGGCGATGAGGGTCCAGACCAGCGAGGACTCGGTGGACAGCAGCGTCGGGCCGGGCTGGATGCCGTAGCCCTGGAACGCGGCCAGGATGATCGCCGCCGTCGCGGAGGTGGGCAGACCCAGGGTCAGCAGCGGGACGAGCACGCCGGCGGCCGCGGCGTTGTTGGCCGCCTCCGGGCCGGCGACGCCCTCGATGGCGCCCCGGCCGAACTCCTCGGGGTGCCTGGTGAGCTTCCGCTCCGCGGCGTAGGACAGGAACGTCGGGATCTCCGCGCCGCCGGCCGGCAGCGCTCCCAGCGGGAACCCCAGCGCCGTCCCCCGCAGCCACGGGCCGACCGAGCGGCGCAGGTCCCGCCGGGTGAACCACGGCCCGGACGCCGCCATCACCTGGACCGGTCCGCGCCGCAGCCGGGAGGCCACGTACAGCGCCTCCCCCACGGCGAACAGCGCCACGGCCACCACGACGACGTCGATGCCGTCGGACAGCTGCGGGATGCCGAGGGTGAACCGCTCCTGGCCGGTGAGCACGTCGGTGCCGACCAGCCCGAGGTAGAGGCCGACGCCGAGGGAGGCCAGCCCGCGCAGCGGCGAGGCGCCGAGCACGGTGGCCACCGCGACGAAGGCCAGCACGGCGAGGGCGAAGTAGTCGGCCGGCGTGATGCCGATGGCCAGGTCGACGACGGTGGGCGCGACCAGCGCGAGCAGCAGGGTGGCGATGGTGCCGGCGACGAAGGAGCCGATCGCCGCCGTGGCCAGCGCGGCGGCGCCGCGGCCGGCCTTGGCCATCCGGTTGCCCTCGAGCGCGGTCATGATCGAGCTGGACTCGCCGGGGGTGTTGAGCAGGATCGACGTGGTCGACCCGCCGTACATGCCGCCGTAGTAGATGCCGGCGAACATGATGAACGCCGTCGTCGGCTCCAGCGCGTAGGTGACCGGCAGCAGCAGCGCGACGGTCATCGCCGGGCCGATGCCGGGCAGCACCCCGACGGCGGTGCCGAGCAGCACGCCGAGCAGCGCGAAGAGCAGGTTGACCGGGGTGAGCGCGTCGGCGAAGCCGCCGGCCAGGTCGGAGAGGGCGCCCATCACCACCAGCCCGTCGCCAGCTCGAGCAGGGTGCCGCCGGGCAGGGCGACGCCGAGGCCCTTGACGAACACGATCCACACCACGACCGACAGGACGCCGCCGGCCAGCAGCGGCCGCACCACCCCGCGGGCGCCGAGCGCCCAGGCCACCACGCCGAACATCAGCGTCACCGCCAGCGGCCAGCCGACGACGTTGATGAGCAGCGCGTGGCCGAGGAAGGCGACGGCGATGATCCCCACCGCGCGCCACGACGTCGGGGCGTCGGGGTCGACGTCCTCGCTCTCGTCGGAGGGCCCGCGGTCGCCGCGGAGCACGCGGAACCCGAGCGCCAGCGCGGTGGCGAGCACGACGCCGCCGATGAGGTAGGGGAAGAACCGCGGGCCGATGGTGTTCGCCGAGCCCGGGACGGCGATGTTGGCCGCGTCGAGGATCAGGTAGAGGCCCAGCACGCCGAGCAGCACGACCATGGCCAGCTCGCCGCGGCTGACGCCGGCCCGGGGCGGGGCGGGCGCGGGGGCGCCGGGGTCGCGGGCCGCGGTGCTCACTGCACCAGCCCGATCTCGCGCAGGATCGCCAGCACCCGCTGCTCCTCCTCGGCCAGGAACCGCCCGTACTCCTCGCCGGGCAGCAGCAGGTCGGTCCAGCCGTTGGTCTCCAGCGCCTCGGCCCACTCGTCGCTGTCGTGCACGTCGACGACGAGCGCGGTGAGGTCCTCGCGGGCCTGGTCGGACATGTCGGGCCGGGCCATGAGCCCGCGCCAGTTGTCCACCTCGACGTCGAAGCCGGACTCCACGAGCGTCGGGACGT
This sequence comes from Geodermatophilus sp. SYSU D00814, assembly GCF_054050055.1. Taxonomy (NCBI): domain Bacteria; kingdom Bacillati; phylum Actinomycetota; class Actinomycetes; order Geodermatophilales; family Geodermatophilaceae; genus Geodermatophilus; species Geodermatophilus sp. SYSU D00814. Next base: position 40,177 of record NZ_JBJGYP010000003.1, on the reverse strand, counting down.
CGGGCACCTGCCCGGAGCGCTCCGCCGTCGACACCGCCAGGCCGACCAGGTCCCCGGTGCGGACCTGCTCGCCGTAGTCGGCGGTGCCGGAGATCCCGGCGGCGACCTGGTTGCCGAGCAGCGCGGCGAGGGACTCCCCACCGCCGGAGTAGGCGATGTAGTTGACCTGCGCGGGGTCGATGCCGGCGGCCCGGGCGAGCAGTCCGGCCAGGATCTGGTCGGTGCCGCCCGCCGACCCGCCGGCGATCGGGGTACCGGCGGGGTCGGCCGCCCAGGCCTCCACGAAGCCGCCGATGTCGGAGTACGGCGCGTCGGCCGGGGCGACGATGAGCTCCGTCTCGCCGATGAGCCGGGCGATCGGGGTGACGTCGGTGAGCCGGGTGGCGGAGTCGTTGGTGTCGACGGCGCCCACCATGACCAGGCCCATCATCATGAGCAGCGCGTCGTCGGTCTCGCGGGCGAGCTGGCCCAGGCCGATGGTGCCGCCGGCGCCCTCGACGTTGAACACCTGCACGTTGCGGGCCAGGCCGCTGGTCTGCACGACGCGCTGGAAGACGCGGGCGGTGGTGTCCCAGCCGCCGCCCGGGCTGGCCGGCGCCATCACCCGCAGCCGGGAGAGGTCGCCGGGCTGCACCACGGTGCCCGCGCACCCGGCCAGCGCCCCGGCGGCGGAGGCCAGCGCCGGGGCGGCCAGCGCCCCGGCGAGGAACGACCTCCGGGTGAGCGCCACCGGCGGCCTCCCCTCGGGGGTGACGGCGATCACACCGGACGCTAGACCCGCGCCCCCGGCCGCTCAACCGCCACCTCGCGAGCCGCCCCGGGTCAGCCGGCCGGGGTCATCTGGGCGATGCGCACCGAGTTGCCGAACGGGTCGCGCAGCCCGAAGTCGATGCCGTAGGGCTGCACGACCGGCTCCTCGGGCAGCTCGACGCCCTTGTCCCTCAGCTCGGCGTGGGTCTTGTGCGCGTCGTCGGTGGTGAGGAACAGGTGCCCGCCGCCGGCGCCCTTGGTGACGAGGTCGCGCACCGTGTCGGCGATCTCCGCGCTCACCGACGGCGGGGCGGGCCGCTCGAGCAGCACGGCGTGCCCGGGGTCGTTCGGGAGGGCGACGGTGAGGAAGCGCATCGGCCCGAACTGCTGGTCGGTCTGGACCTCGAAGCCCAGCTTGCCGACGTAGAAGTCCAGCGCCTGGTCCTGGTCCAGCACGTAGAGGGAGGTGATCGAGATCGAGGTCAACATGCAGGTGACGCTAGGGGCCGCCGTCGTCGGCGGGCTTCTCCGGAACTGCTGTCTTCTCGCTCGGCCGCAGCCAGCGCATCCCGAAGCACGAGGGCACCGGCGCCAGCGGCCCGCGCCGCCGGTACGCGCTCGGCGGCTCGCCGACGATCTCGGCGAACACCCGGCTGAACGTGCCGAGGCTGGAGAAGCCGACCGCCAGGCAGACGTCGGTGACCGAGCGGTCGGTGCTGCGCAGCAGGAACATCGCCCGCTCCACCCGCCGTCGCCGCAGGTAGCTGTTGGGGGTCTCCCCGAAGGTGGCCCGGAAGGTGCGGCTGAAGTGCGCCGGCGAGACGTGCGCGACCCGGGCCAGCGCGGCGACGTCGAGCGGCTCGCCGTAGCTGCGGTCCATGGCGTCCCGGGCGCGTAGCATCCGCCGGTTGGAGTCCTCGCCGGCCCGGCTCACGGTGTCGTCCTCCTGGAGCCCGGCGCCGTCAGGGCAGGTGGTCCTCGAGCCAGGAGAGCAGGTCGGCGGTCACCTCGTCGCGGTTGGTCTCGTTGAAGACCTCGTGCCGCGCGTCGGGGTAGACGTGCTGCTCGACCGGCAGGCCGCGCTCGCGCAGCAGCCCGGCCAGCGCGGTGACCTGGGAGGCGTCCTCCCCGCCGACCGGGTCCCGCTGCCCCGACAGGACCAGCACGGGCAGCCCGGCGGGCAGGCCGGTCACGGCCTCGGGGCTCGCCACCCGGGCGGCGAGGGCGAACATCGCGGCGCCGTAGCCGTGGGTGGGAGGGAAGTCGTCGCCGCAGAGCGGGTCGGCGAGGTAGGCGTCGACCTCGGCCGGGTCGCGGCTGAGCCAGTCGTGCTGGGTGCGGGCCGGCTCGAAGGCCGCGTTGAACCCGCTGAGGACGTCCAGCGGCTGCTCCCCCATGCCGGCCGCGACCGCGGCCGCCAGCTGCTCGGCCGCGGCGGCGAAGTGGGGGGCGACGCCGATGGGGCCGGAGAGCACCAGCCCGTCGAGGTCGGTGCCGTCGCGCTCGGCCGAGGCCAGCGCCACGACCGAGCCCAGGGAGTGGCCGATCAGGAACCGCGGGACGTCGGGGTGGTCGGCGGCCAGCCGCTCGCCGAGGTCGCGGACGTCGTCGAGGACGGCGTCGCTGCTGGCCGCGTGCCCGGCCCTCGGGTCACCGAAGCGGCCGGGCCCGGTGGACCGCGCGGTGAGCCCGTGCCCGCGCTGGTCGAGCGCGGCGACGGCGAACCCCCGGGCGGTGAGCGCCGATGCCAGCCGGCCGTAGCGGCCGGCGTGCTCGGAGAGCCCGTGCACCACCTGGACGGTCGCGCGGACCTCGCCGTCGGGCGTCCAGCGGCGCTCGGCCAGCTGGGCGCCGTCGGCGGCGGGGACGAAGGTGGGTTCGGTCACGGGCGGGCCTCCTCGGACGTCGTCGTCGGGGGTCAGCCTGCCCCACCCAGGTCAGCCGGTGGCGCGGGACCGGCTCAGCGCGGGCGGGTGCACCGTTGCGGCGGCCCGCTGGGTGAACCGCACGACGCGGGAACCGAGCACGAGCGCCGCGACCAGTCCCACCCCGCCGGCCGGGACGGCGACGATCCCCGGGACGGCGTCGCCCGTGATCGCCAGCGCGGCGACGGTGACCAGTGCGAGGAGGACGAGGGTGGAGCGCACGCCCCCGGACCTGCGGTCGGGCTTGCCGCAGTGCGACAGGTCGGGATCGCAGTCGGGCGTGAGCGCGCTCATCGGCGTCTCCTCCATCGCAGGACCTCGCTACGCCCGATCGACGGCGTGACGTCGGTCACAGCGACGATACGGGCGGGGCCGGTTCCGCTCAAGGGGTGGATCACCGGGCGGCTCAGACTCCTGGACGACGTCCTCGCCGAGCCCCTGAGCGGCAGTTTCTTCCCCATGCGGCTTGCTCGCCAACCTGCTCGAACGTGTGATCGAACACGTGACGGAGGTGCTGGCGGTCGATGAGCCCGTGGCGGGCCGGGCGTCGGGGCCGCTGGGTGCGGTGCAGGCCGCCGACCGGGAGATCTCCCGGCAGACGGCGTTGCGGGCGCGGGCGATCGCGGCGTTCGCGGAGACGCGGCCGGCGTCGGCCGACCGGCCCCGCCTCGCCCTCACCGACACCCTGCTCGCCCTCACCGACCTGCCCGGCCTGCGCCGCGCCGCCCGCGGGCTGGGCGCTCCGGCTGAGAGCCCCGGCTACCGGCCCGCCGCCGCCCTGGACCGGTTCCTGCGCACCCGCGACCGGCACTGCCGCTTCCCCGGCTGCCGCCGCCCCGTCCCCCGTCACGGCGAACTCGACCACCACACCCCCTGGCCGGCCGGGCCCACCGCCGCGGGCAACCTGGCCGGTTACTGCACCGGCCACCACCGCTCGACGGCCCCGTCCAGGGTCCCGCCCTGAGCTTGCGAAGGGCGGGGAGGACGGGGTCCTTCCTCAGGCACCCGGCTGGCGACACCGGCTGGCACCCGACGGCACCCTCACCGTCACCACCCCATCCGGCCTCACCGCCACCACCGAACCACCGCCCTACTGAGCGAGGCGCCGGACCCGAGGACGGACCAACGGGAACCGCACGGCGCCCGGCGACGACCATGCACGTGAACACCCGTGCTCCTGGAGGTCCCGTGTCGCCGGCCGTCACTCGCTCACCCGCCGTACCAGCGCGCCTCCTCGCGACGGTGGTGCTCGTCCTCGGCCTCCTGCTGGCCGCGCCCGGCACCGCGTCGGCGCACACCGGCCTGCGGACCACCGAGCCGGCGGCCGACACGAGCGTCACCGCCGCCCCGCAGGCGGTGACGCTCACCTTCAGCGCCTCCGTGCTGGGCGGTGAGGTCACGGTGACCGGGCCCGACGGCGCGCCCGTGGGGTCCGGGCCCGTGGCGCACGACGGCGCCGTCCTCACCGCACCGGTCGCGCTGACGGCAGCGGGCCGGCACACCGTCACCTGGTCAGCGGTCGCCGACGACGGTCACGCCCTCGACGGCACGTTCGCGTTCGACTTCGCCCCGGCCACACCGATCCCGACCACCGCCGCACCGACCACCAGCACGCCGACCAGCACCACGCCGGCACCGACGCCCGACGAGGCAGCCCCGACCACCGACACCGGGACCGACACGGCGTCCGCGTCGTCCGACGATGGAGGCCTCCCCGGCTGGGTGCTCCCCGCCGCCGCGGTGGCCCTGCTCGCCGTCAGCGCGCTCGCCGTCCTCCGGCTCCGCCGCCGCTGAGCGCCCGGGTAGCGCCCTCCGCCCGGAACGACGACGGCGCCGGCCCCGGGGACGTCCCGGGACCGGCGCCGTCGTGCGGGAGGCGTCAGCTCGCGCGCTTGCGGGTGGCCCGCTTCTTCGGGCCGGCCGCGGCGGCCTCGACCGCCGCGGGGTCGAGCATCGGCACCAGGTAGCGGCCGGTGTGCGACTCGGGCACCGACGCCACGAACTCCGGCGGCCCCTCGGCCACCACCGTGCCGCCCCGGAACCCGCCCTCGGGACCCATGTCGATCAGCCAGTCGGCGCTCTTGATCACGTCGAGGTTGTGCTCGATGACGATCACCGAGTTGCCCTTGTCGACCAGGCCCTGCAGCACCAGCAGCAGCTTGCGGATGTCCTCGAAGTGCAGGCCGGTGGTCGGCTCGTCGAGGACGTACACGCTGCGGCCGTTGGACCGCTTCTGCAGCTCGCTGGCCAGCTTCACCCGCTGCGCCTCGCCGCCGGACAGCGTCGTGGCCGGCTGGCCCAACCGTACGTAGCCCAGCCCGACGTCGGTGAGGGTGCGCAGGTACCGGGAGATCGACGGGATCGCGGCGAAGAAGTCCGCGGCCTCCTCGATCGGCATGTCGAGGACCTCGGCGACCGTCTTGCCCTTGTAGTGCACCTCGAGGGTCTCCCGGTTGAACCGGGCGCCCTTGCACACCTCGCACGGGACGTAGACGTCCGGCAGGAAGTTCATCTCGATCTTGATCGTGCCGTCGCCGGAGCACGCCTCGCAGCGCCCGCCCTTGACGTTGAAGGAGAAGCGCCCCGGCTGGTAGCCGCGGATCTTCGCCTCCGACGTCTGCGCGAACAGCTTGCGGACCTGGTCCCAGACGCCGGTGTAGGTGGCCGGGTTGGACCGCGGCGTGCGGCCGATCGGTGACTGGTCGACGTGCACGACCTTGTCCAGGTGCTCCAGGCCGGTGACCGTGCGGTGCCGCCCGGGCACCATCCGCGCCCGGTTGAGCTGGTTGGCCAGCACCGTGTAGAGGATGTCGTTGACCAGGCTCGACTTGCCCGACCCGGACACCCCGGTGACGCCCACCAGCAGGCCGAGCGGGAACGTGACGTCGACGCCCTTGAGGTTGTGCTCGCGGGCGCCCTTCACGACGAGCTCGCGGCCGGGCTGCGGCTGCCGCCGCACCTTCGGCACGGTGATCTCCCGCCGCCCGGACAGGTACTGCCCGGTCATCGACCGCTCGCTCGCCAGCAGCTCCTCGACGGTGCCGCTGACGATCACCTCGCCGCCGTGCTCACCGGCGCCCGGGCCGATGTCGACCACCCAGTCCGCGGTCTTGATGGTGTCCTCGTCGTGCTCGACGACGATGAGCGTGTTGCCCATGTCGCGCAGCCGCACCAGCGTCTCGATCAGCCGGGTGTTGTCGCGCTGGTGCAGCCCGATCGAGGGCTCGTCGAGGACGTACAGGACGCCCACCAGCCCCGAGCCGATCTGGGTGGCCAGTCGGATCCGCTGCGCCTCGCCACCGGCCAGCGTCGCGGCCGGCCGGTCGAGGGACAGGTAGTCCAGGCCGACGTCGACGAGGAACGACAGCCGCGCCTGGATCTCCTTGAGCACGCGGTCGGCGATCGCCCGCTCGCGCTCGCCCAGCTCCAGGGCGCGCAACCAGTCGGCGGCCTCGCCGATCGACAGGCCGGTGACCTCGGCGATCGAGCGGCCGCTGAGCTTGACGGCGAGGATCTCCGGCTTGAGCCGGGTGCCGTGGCAGACGGGACAGGGCACGTCGCGCATGTAGCCCTCGTACTTGTCCCGCATGTAGTCGCTGTCGGTGTCCTCGTGCCGCCGCTCGAGGAAGGGCAGCACCCCCTCGAACGCGGCGTAGTAGCTGCGCTCGCGGCCGTAGCGGTTCTTGTACCGGACGTGCACCTGGTCCGGCGAGCCGTGCAGCACCGCCTTCTGCACCTTGGCCGGCAGCTTCTCCCACGGGGTGTCCATGGAGAAACCGAGCTGGTCGGCGAGCCCGGACAGCAGCCGCTGGAAGTACTCGTTGCTCATCGACCCGGCCCAGGGGGCGACCGCGCCCTCGGCGAGGCTCTTCTCCGGGTCGGGGATGACGAGGTCGGGGTCCACCTCCTTGCGGGTGCCGATGCCGGTGCACTCGGGGCAGGCGCCGAACGGCGAGTTGAAGGAGAAGCTGCGCGGCTCGAGCGCCTCGAACGACAGGCCGTCGTCGACACAGGCCAGGTGCTCGGAGAAGGTGCGCTCCCGCTCCGGGTCGCCCTCGGGCAGGTCGACGAAGTCGAGGACCACCAGGCCGCCGGCCAGGCCGAGCGCCGTCTCGACCGAGTCGGTGAGGCGGCGCTTGGCGCTCGCCTTCACCGTCAGCCGGTCGACGATGACCTCGATCGTGTGCTTCTCCTGCTTCTTCAGCTTCGGCGGCTCGGTGAGCGGGTGCACCACGCCGTCGACCCGGACCCGGGAGAAGCCCTGCGTCTGCAGCGAGCTGAACAGGTCGACGTACTCGCCCTTGCGGGCCCGCACGACCGGCGCGAGCACCTGGAAGCGGGTGCCCTCCTCCATCGCCAGCACCTGGTCGACGATCTGCTGCGGCGTCTGGCGCGAGATCGGCTTGCCGCAGTTGGGGCAGTGCGGCTGGCCGGCGCGGGCGTAGAGCAGCCGCAGGTAGTCGTAGACCTCGGTGATCGTGCCGACGGTCGAGCGCGGGTTGCGGTTGGTCGACTTCTGGTCGATCGACACCGCCGGGGACAACCCCTCGATGAAGTCGACGTCGGGCTTGTCCATCTGGCCGAGGAACTGGCGGGCGTAGGCCGACAGCGACTCGACGTAGCGCCGCTGGCCCTCGGCGAAGATGGTGTCGAAGGCCAGGCTCGACTTGCCCGACCCGGACAGCCCGGTGAAGACGATCAGGGCGTCGCGGGGCAGGTCGAGGTGGACGTCCTTGAGGTTGTGCTCACGGGCGCCGCGGACGACGAGACGGTCCAATGTGATCCCTGTCGGTCAGCCGGGCCGGCCGGTCTCGCCGGGCCGCGGTCAGGATGTCGAGATGTCGATACGGGCAACGCCGTCACTGCCCGGGCGCAATCCGTGACGACGGCGACGTTGCCGTCTGCTGCGGGTGTGCTCAGACGGGAGCCGGCGACGGCGCTCCGGCACGGGCTCCGGCTCCGCCGCCGGCGGGGTCGAAGACCGGCGCGTGCCGCCGCCAGGGCTGCCGGCGCTCCAGCTCTCCGGCCAGCCAGAGTAGTCGCGTCTCGCTGCCCGGGGGGCCGACCAGCTGGACGGCCACCGGCACCCCCTCGGGCCGGGTGCCGACCGGCACGACCGCGGCGGGGAACCCGGCCAGGTTCCACGGCGAGGCCCACGGGCCCCAGCGGGCGCCGGCCGTGACGTTGGCCCACACGCCGCGCTCGTGCCAGGGCCGCGCCGGCAGCGGCGGGCCGTTGGTGATGGGGCTGAGCAGCACGTCGAGGTCGTGCTCGGCGAAGAACGCCGCCGTCCGCGCCCGGAACCGCTCGGCGGTGGCCGGCCGGACCAGGCCGGCGCGGCGGGCCAGCCGGCCGAGGCGGGCGTGGCCGCGGCTGCGCGGCTGCAGCGCCGCGGGGTCGAGTCCGAGGGCGGCGGCGTCGTCGTGCGCACCGGCGAACCACCGGGCGAGGCCGCCGACCGCCGCGTCGAGCGGCACCACCGGGTCGCGCTCGTCCACGACGTGACCGGCGCCGCGCAGCAGCCGCGCCGTCCGCTCCACCGCGGCGCGGGCCGGGCCGTCGGGACGGGCGCCGGGGACCGGCGACCGGCGGGCGACGGCGATCCGAAGCGACCGGCCCGGGTCGGGCGGGGCGGCCGGCGGCTGCCCGGCGAGGACGGCGGTGCCGAGCGCGAGGTCGGCGACGGTGGTGGCCAGCACGCCGTTCTCGACCATGCCGCTCCAGTCGAGCGGCAGGGTGGGCACCAGCCCGCGGCCGGGCTTGAGCGTGACCAGCCCGCAGGCGGCGGCCGGCAGCCGCAGCGAGCCCATGCCGTCGTTGCCCAGGGCCAGCGGCACCACGCCGGCGGCGACCGCGGCGGCGCTGCCCCCGGAGCTCCCGGCCGGTGACAGCGCGGTGTCCCAGGGGTTGCGGGTGACCGTGCCCGGCCCGTCGGTGGCGGCGTAGAGGCATAGCTCCGGCACCCGGGTGATGCCGACGACGACGGCCCCCGCGGCGCGCAGCCGGGCGACGACCTCGTGGTCGCCCGGCGCGTGAACCCCGGGGTGGTCGGCGCAGCCGTCCGTCACCGTCTCGCCGGCGACGGCCAGGTTGTCCTTCACCGCCACCGGGACGCCGGCCAGCGGGAGGGACGCTCGGTCGGGCCGGGCGTCGACCGCCGCCGCCTCGGCCAGGGCCGCCTGCTCGCGGACCACCCGGAACGCGCCGATCCGCGGCTCGACGTCGGCGAGGTGGGCCAGGTGCGCGCGGACCACCTCGACGGCGGAGATCTCGCCGGAGCGGACCCGCGCGGCGATCTCGGTGGCGGGCAGACCGACGACCCGGCCGCCGCCGGGACCTCCGCTAGCGTCCATGGACGCGACCGTAACCGCGCTCGCCGACAGTTCTCGAACGGAGGCCCGATGACCTACAGCGGCGACGTCGAGGTGGGTGGCCCGGCCGACGTGCGGGGGCTGCCCGGCCTCGTGATCAGCAAGGTCGCGGTCAGCGAGATGGCCAACAACGCCTACCTGCTGCGCTGCACCGCCACCGGCCAGGCGCTGCTCGTCGACGCCGCGGCCGAGCCGGAGACGCTGCGCGCGCTGATCGGCGACGCCGACCTGCGCACCGTCGTCACCACGCACGGGCACTGGGACCACCACCGCGCGCTGCCCGACGTCGTCGCGGCCACCGGTGCGCGCACGGTGGCGCACGCCGCCGACGCCGGCGACCTGCCGGTGCCGGTCGACCGGACGGTGGCCCACGGCGACACAGTCGAGGTCGGCGAGCAGGTGCTCGAGGTGGTGCACCTGCGCGGGCACACGCCCGGCAGCATCACGCTGGTCTGGCGGGGCCCGGGCGACGCCGGCACGCACGCGTTCACCGGCGACAGCCTCTTCCCGGGCGGGGTCGGCAAGACCTGGTCGCCGGAGGACTTCACCAGCCTCCTCGACGACGTCGAGGCGCGGCTGTTCGGCGCCCTGCCCGACGAGACCTGGGTCTACCCGGGCCACGGCAAGGACACGACGCTGGGCACCGAGCGTCCGTCACTGCCGGAGTGGCGCGCCCGGGGCTGGTGACCGCTACCGCGTCCGCACCCGGCACTCCCGGCGCTGCCGAGACGCACCGACGCCCGGACGGTGTGCGCTCAGGTGCAGGTCCCGGGCTGGGCACTGCACCTCGGCGCACACCGTCGGCCGACGAGGTCAGAGCTGGATGCCGCGGGTCAACCCCCCGTCGACGACCAGGTGGGTGCCGGTGGTGCGGCTGGACACCGGGCTGGAGAGGAAGACCACCGCCCGGGCCGACTCCTCGGGCGTGCCCATGTGCCCGGTCGGGTTCAACCCCACGGCGAGGGAGAAGAGGTCCGGGTTCCCCTGCTCGATCTGCTGCCAGACCCCGCCCTCGAAGTAGGTGTTGCCGGGCGAGACCACGTTGGCCCGCACGCCGCGACCGGCCAGCTGGAAGGCGAGCCCGGAGACGTAGCCGATGATCGCCGTCTTCATGGTCCCGTACGGGCCGGCGGCGAAGTCGGCCTCGCGACCGGAGACGCTGGAGACGGCGACGATCGACCCGTTCGGGCTGGCCTCCAGGTGCGGCAGCGCCGCCTGCGACAGGCGGACGGTGTGCATGAGGTCGACCTCGAAGGACGTGTACCAGTTCTCCTCCGTGTCGGGGATGGCGAGGGCGCTGACGTTGGCGACGACGGCGTCCAGCCCGCCGAGCCGGCCCGCCGCGGCCTCGACCCAGCCGGTCAGCGCCGGCCCGTCCCGGACGTCGAGCCGCGCGCCGGTCGCCCGGCCGCCGCGCTCGGCGACCGCCTTCTCCGTCGCCTCGATCTCCGCGGCGTCGCGGGCGCAGAACTCCACGACGGCGCCCTCGTCGACGAAGGCCTCGACGATGGCGCGGCCGATGCCGCGGGTGCCGCCGGTGACGAGCACGCGGGAGCCGGTCAGCTGCAGGTCCAAGGGGTCCTCCCGGTCAGAGCAGGGACGCCGCGCGGCGGCGGAGGTCGTCGTGCAGCCCGTCGTACGCGGCCGCCCGGGGCAGCAGCGACTTGCGGGCCTTCACCACGGTGCTGTAGTTCGCGTCGACCACGTTCGCGATCGGCACCTCGGTGATCTGGGACAGCAGCTGGTAGGCGTCCATCGGGTGCAGCCCGTACAGCTCGCCGAACCACCGCACCAGCTCGACCTGGCCGATCCGCCACGCGTCCTCCAGCGGCCGGCTCGACCCGACGGTCATCCAGTGCGTGTCGTCCTCGAGGCGCGGCCACAGGGGTGCCCCGCCCTTCACCAGCTCCACGACCAGCGTGGTGGTCATCGCGCCCTCGACGGCGGTGCCGCAGGCCTCGCCCTCGCCCTGGCGGTAGTGGCCGTCGCCGATCGAGAACAGCGCCCCCTCGACGTTGACGCCGAGGAAGCAGGTGGTGCCCGGCCGCATCTGCGGGGAGTCCATGTTGCCGCCGAAGCGCTCGGGCACCAGCGAGCTGCGCACCTCACCGCCGGGCGGGGCGACCCCCACCGTGCCCAGCATCGGCGCCACCGGCAGCGCCACCTGCAGCTCGCTGTGCCGGGCCGCGAAGGTGACCGTGTTCGCCGCCCGGTCGAGCTCGTAGATCCAGGTCGTGTCCGGCAGCGGCTCCTGCAGGGTCGCCGTCCGGTCGGTGCTGGTCAGCCCGCCGAAGAACGGGATCGCCGCGGACGCGCCCCAGTCGCGCGCCGGCTCCATCGCGACGAAGTGCAGCGCCAGGGTGTCCCCCGGCTCGGCGCCCTCGACGTGGAAGGGGCCGGTCTGCGGGTTCACGAACCGCAGGTCGACCTTCTCCGCGGACAGGTCGGTCGGCTTCTGCAGCGCGCCGCAGAACGCGTCGTCGGACCAGACCCGCAGCGCCGTGCCGGGCCTGATCCGCATCAGGGGAGCGACGCCGCCGAAGGTGAACGCGTACTGCTCGAACCCGGGAACGACCTCGACGACGTCCATCGCCGCACCCTAGGAACTCGCAGGTGGGCACGGCAACCGGCGGCGATCAGTCGCGCAGCCGCACCCGGTCCGGCGTCAGCTCGGCGACCGAGGTCACGCCGAGCAGCCGCAGCGTGCGGGTGACGTCCCCGGCCAGGATGTCCGCGGCCCGCTGCACCCCGCGCTCGCCGCCGGCCATGAGCCCGTACAGGTAGGCCCGGCCCACCAGGCAGCCGCGGGCCCCGAGGGCGACGGCGGCCACCACGTCGGCGCCGTCGAGGATGCCGCCGTCGAGGTACACCTCGGCGCGGTCGCCGACCGCGGCCACCACCGCGGGCAGCTCCTCCAGCGGGGTGGGGGCGCGGTCCAGCTGGCGGCCGCCGTGGTTGGAGACGACGACCGCGTCGGCCCCGGCGTCCACGACCACCCGCGCGTCCTCCGCCGTCTGCACGCCCTTCACCACCAGCGCCCCGGACCACGTCTCCCGCAGCGCGCGGACGTCGTCCGGCGTCGCGGCGGGCTCGAAGACGCGGTCGGCGAGCTCGGCGACCGTGCCGCCCCAGGACCGCAGCGAGGCGAACTCGAGCGGCTCGGTGGTGAGCAGGTCGATCCACCAGCGGGGGTGGACGGCGGCGTCGGCGACGGTCCGCAGGGTCAGCGCGGGCGGGATGGTCAGGCCGTTGCGCACGTCGCGCAGCCGCGGCCCGGCCACCGGGGTGTCGACGGTCAGGACCAGCGCCTCGTACCCGGCCGCGGCGGCCCGCTCGACCAGCGCGGCGCTGGCCGCGCGGTCCCGCCACAGGTAGAGCTGGAACCAGCGGCGCACGGCGGGCGCGGCGGCCGCCAGCTCCTCGATCGTCGTGGTCCCCATGGTCGACAGGGCGTGCGGGATGCCGACCCGCTCGGCCACCCGGCCCACCGCCGTCTCGCCCTCGGTGTGCATGAGCCGGGTGAAGCCGGTCGGCGCGAACGCCAGCGGCAGCGCCGACGGCCGGCCGAGCAGCACCGTCGAGGGGTCGACGACGGAGACGTCGCGCAGCACGCTGGGCCGGAACTCGACCCGCCGGAACGCCTCGCGGGCGCGCCGCAGGGCGATCTCCGCCCCGGCGGCGCCGTCGGTGTAGTCGAAGACCGCGCGCGGTGCCCGCCGGCGGGCGAGCTCGCGCAGGTCGCCGATGCTCGCCGCGCGGGCGAGCCGGCGGTCGGTGGCGTCGCCGGGCGGGCGGCGCGGCCGGACCAGCTCGCCCACCTCCGACCAGCGGGGCAGCCTGCGCTCCACCACGGGGGATCCCCTTCCGTCGTCGTGCAGGTGCCCCGCCGGCCCGGCGGTCAGCGGCTCACTTGCGGCCCGGGGTCCAGTCCATGCCCCAGCCGTAGGTGCGGTCGAGCACGTCCTGGCCGCCGTGCACGTAGCGCACCTCGCGGTTGACGACGAGCTGCCCGCCCTGGTTCTGGATCATCGCGATGGCGCAGATGCGGGCCCGCGGGTCGTGCTCGTCCAGGCGCACCTCGATCTGCGGCCCGGACGCCGGGTACATCGTGACGACGGCGTCGGCCTGACCCCAGTTCGGCACGCCCTCGTAGATCAGCGCGAACACGAGGATCCGCCGGATCAGCTGCGTGTGCTGCAGGTCGATGAGCAGGTTCTCCCCGCCGGCGGCCGACCCCGAGCGGTCGTCCCCGTCCAGCCACGCGATCGACCGGCCGCCGCCGAGGTTGTGCTGCCCGCGGAAGGCGTTGCCGAGTGCCTGGATGACGCCCCTGGAGCCGTCGGCGTACTCGTACAGGCACCCGAGGTCGAGGTCGATGGCGCCGCCGCCGGCCGCCCCGGCCAGCCGCTTGAGGAACCCCCCACCGCCACCGCCGCCGCCAGGCCTGGAGTTCCAGTTGAGGTTGACCCTCAGGATCCCGGTGGTGCCGGCCGTCTTGGTGAGCGAGACCGACGGCGCCGACTTGGTCAGCGACACCTTGCTCATGTTCACGCCGCCCGGCGGGGCCGGCGGCGGCTGCTGCCCGTACTGCTGCTGCCCGTACTGCTGCTGTCCGTGCGGTGGCTGGGCCGGGGGTGCCCCGTACGGCTGCCCCGGCGGCGGCTGCTCGGCCGGCGGCTGCTGGGGCGGCGGGGACTTCGGGCGCTTCGTGTAGTCGACCAAGGGGAGCCCTCCCGCAGGTCCCCGGTGCGCGGGGCCTGCTCGCTGAGCGGCGGGTACGTCCCCTGACCCTAGGGGGCGGTCACGCCCGGCGGTCCAGGCCGACCTGCTGCGCCCCGTCGACCGCCTCGTCGTCCTCGGGATCGCCGACACCCGGCGGCGCGACGGGCAGCCAGCGGTCCCACCAGTCGAGCAGGTGCTCGAACCGGGCCGGGCGGTGCCGGGAGCCGTTCCCGGGGACGAGCAGCAGCGCGCTGGGCACCCGGCGCCGCTGCAGCGCGGCGAACAGCCGCCGGCCCTCCCCCGCCGGGCAGCGCTCGTCCTGCACCCCCAGCGTCGGCGTGACCACGGCGGCGGCGTCGAGGAGGACGTCGTCGGGGTCCGCGCCGGGCGGTGCGTCCGTCCAGTCCACGACGGCGGCGGCGAACCGGTCGGTGCGGGTCAGCAGCGCCGCGGCGGCCGGCCCGCCGGTGAGCCCGACCCGGCCGGCGTCGAGGGCCGGGTCGGCGAGGGCGGTGTCGAGCAGGGCGAGCACGTCGCCGTCGCAGCGCAGCACCGCGTAGCCGGCCGAGGCGAGCACCTGCACGTCGTCGGCGAGCGACCACCCGGGCGCCCGCCCACCGGGCACGGCCACCAGCACCGGGTGGGGACCCGGCCCCGGCGGCACGGTCACCCACAGCCGCGCCTCGGTGCCGTCCGGGGCGACGACGGCGCGCTGCCCGGTGCGGTGCAGCCGGCCCGTGGCACCCAGCGCGGAGCCGAAGCCGGTCAGCAGCCGGCGCCGGCCGGGCGTGATCGCCACCAGCTCCCCCGCGGAGCGGTCGTGGGCGACGGTCGCCACGACCACCCCGGCCGCGGCGACGCAGCCACGCACGGTGAACGGGCCGTCGACCAGCGCGGCGGGCGGGCCGCCGTCGAGCGGCACCCGCACGAGCTCCACCGCGCCCCGCCGCGCGACGCCGGCGAGCACCGCCCCGCCGTCGCGGGCGAGCGCCGGCGGGCCGTCGTGGACGACGCCGTCGAGCAGCGGCTCGAGCTCGCCGCCGGACACCCGCACCCGGCACAGCGCCGGGGACGACGCGGCGCTGTCGAGGCCGTCGGGGCCCAGGTCGGGACGCGCGGTGACGCAGAGGGTGCTGCCGGAGGCGTCGAACACCGGCTGCCGGCACTCGCCGCTGCTGCGGGTGACCCGCCGCGGGCGGCCGCCGGTGAGCGGGACGAGGTAGACGTCGCGGACGCGGTCGCGGTCGGCGCCGGGGTGCCGGGCGGAGACGAAGGCCAGGGTGGCGCCGTCGGGTGACCAGGCGACGTCGGCGTCGGCGGCGGTGCCGTCGGTGAGCTGCCGGGACGCGGGCGGCGCGGCGTCGTCGAGCGGGTCCTCGGGCAGGTCGAGGACGACCACGCAGGTGCGCGGGGCGCCGTCGCGGGTCCCCAGCCGGGTGACCAGGCGCGGCCCGTCGTCGGCCGCCGGTACCGGGGCGACCCAGGCCAGCCGCCGGGAGTCCGGGGACCACACCGGGGCGCCGGCGCCCAGCGGTGCGTCGGTGAGCCGGCGGGGCGCGCCGCCGGCGGTGGGCAGCAGGTGCACCTGCGGCGGGCCGCCCGGGGAGGCGGACAGGTAGGCCAGCCAGCGGCCGTCGGGTGAGAAGGCCGGCGCCGAGTCGGCGGCGCCGGAGGTCAGCGCGCGGGGCGGTGCGGAGCCGTCGGTCGGCACCGCCCACAGCTGCCCGAGCAGGGCGCCGGTGCGGGGGTCGGGCCGGTCCACGGCGACCACCGCCATGCGCCCGTCCGGGGACACGGTGGGCGTGCCCGGCGTGCGCACGAGGGCGAGGTCGGCGGGCCGCATGGCGCACCGAGCGTAGTGCAGCGGTCACCCGCGGCCCGGGTCCACGCGGGACCCGGGCCCCGGGAGACCGGCCTACTGCTGCTGGGCCCGGGCGATCAGCCGCTGGCCGAGCGAGCCGGCCTGGCTGTTGGTGAGCAGCTGCGTCTGCGACTCGACCAGCCGCAGCACCGCCGGGTCCTCGCGGCCGACCTCGGAGGACTGCAGCAGGATCGTGCCCTGCCCGGTGAAGTCGTACTGCCGCTCCTCACCGGAGGCCCGGCCGAGCGCGCCGGAGATCATCCCGCGCAGGTTCTGGGTCATCCACTGCGCGTCGTGGTGCACCGACGGCGACGGGCAGTCGGCCCAGCCGAGCAGCGCGTCGGGGTCGGCGCGGAACGGCGGCTCGACGAAGATCACCGGCCCGTTGGACGAGGCGATGAACTTGCCCGTGCCGAGGAGCGTGACGAACCCCGGGACGATCGACTGCTTGAGCTCCAGCTGCTTGGAGAACGCGCAGAGGTTGCTCGCCTTGATCGTCAGGTTGCCGTCGTCGAGGTCGTAGGAGTTCAGGTCGAACCCGCGGTCGCCGATGAGCAGCTTGCCGTGGCCCTGCGCGACCACCCAGTCGGAGATGTAGACGGGGCTGGAGAACCGCGAGGCGACCCACGCCTGCACCGAGGAGTACTCGGTGACGGCGTCGAACCGGACGTCGCCGTAGTAGGCCAGCATCGCGCCCTTGCTCATGAACCACTCGCCGCCGGTGAGGGCGACGCAGAACACGTAGGGGTTGACGTTGTCGTCGTCGGGCAGCGTGTGCGGGTTGAGCGTGCTCGGCTGCCAGCTCGGCTGACCGCCGGGCGCCGGCTGGCCGGGGTACGGCGGCGGGGGCTGGCCGTAGCTGGGCGGCGGCGGCTGCCCGTAGCCGGGCTGGGGCTGGCCGTAGCCGGGCGGCGGCTGCTGGCCGTACCCGGGCGGCGGCTGGCCGTAGGGCTGGGGCTGGCCGCCGTAGGGGTTGCCCTGGGGCTGGCCGTAGGGGTTGCCGGGTGGGTAGGTCATCTCGTCGCCCTCAGAACTTCTTCTCGCTGGCCTGCACGTACACGGTGCCGTGACCGCCGATCCGCAGCTGGAACGCCTCGCCGGACCCGCGGCCCACGACGTCGCGGAAGCCGACCTTGGCCGCGAGGTCGACGGTGAGCTGCCCGACGTGGCCGACGTAGGCCTGCGGGTCGACGCCGATCTGCTGCCCCTGCAGCTGCAGCGGGAAGGCGCCGCCGTGCGAGAGCAGCGCGACCGCGCCGCGCCCGTGGACGTTGGTGGTGAACAGGCCCTGCCCGGTCATCGCGCCGCTGATGGCCTGCCGGATGCCGCCCGAGCCGAGGAACTGCACGCTCGTCTGCAGCGTGGCGTCGTGCGCCAGCAGCCGGTCGGCCTCGCAGACCAGCGGCGCGCCGCCGTCGAGCTCCAGGACGGTGACGTGCAGGCCCTTGTGGCCGTAGAGCACCTGGCCGGTGCCCTCGGTGGCCATCATCGGGTTGGACTCACCCGACATCGCCGCGCCGACCATGCCGCCGATGCCGCGGCCCTGCCCGTGGACGGGGCGGAAGGCGACCTGCCCGGAGTAGCCGAGCATCGAGCCGCGGCGGGCGAGCACCGGGGTGCCGGGCGTGACGTGCGCGCGCACGACCTTGCTGTTGACGGTCTCGAAGGGCATGGGTCAGCGCTCCGCGGACTGGACGAGCACCAGGCCGGAGCCGGTGAACCGGAGGGAGAACGGCTCGCCGGCGTCCTCGCCGACGAGCGACTTCCACGAGACGCCCGAGACCAGGTTCATCGACAGCTGGCCGCGGGAGCCGACGTAGGCGTCGGGGTCGACGACGAGGTCGGCGCCGGGTGCGACCTCCAGGGCCATGACCGGGCCCTCGGAGACGATCGCGACCTGCCCGTGCCCGGTGACCGTCGTCGTCGCCAGGCCGTGGCCGCTGGTCATCCCCCGCAGCCCGGCGAACTGGACGTCGAGGCGCAGCTGCTCGGTGTGGGCCAGGATGTGCTGGCTCTCCACGGTGAGGGTGTCGCCGGCGAGGTCGACGACGAGGACGTCCATCGCGTCGAGCGCGAGGTACACCCGGCCGTGACCGGCGCAGTCCATGAGGGAGAGGCTCTCGCCGGCGACGGCGCGCTTGAGCGCCGCCCGCACGCCACCGCCCCCGCCCATGCCGGAGCTCTTGAAGTCGACGTTGCCCTCGACGGCGACCATCGAGCCGCTGGCGGCCCGGATGCGGTCGCCCTGCAGGTCGGCGTGCAGGACGCGTTTGTGGGCGGTGAGCAGTGCCACGGATGCCTCTCGGGACGGGGGTCGGGACCGGCGGGACCGTATCCGTCGGCCTCCCCGCGCGGTAGGTGCTGCGCCCCGGCGCGTCCCGGACGCGCCGGCGGCCCCGGGGCGGTGCCCCGGGGCCGCTGGTGTGCCGGTGGTGTGCCGGTGGTGTGCCGGTGGTGTGCCGGTGGTGTCAGCGCCGGCCGGCGGTGACCTCCTCGTCCCGCTGCGCCGCGGCGGGGACGGGCTCGGCGGCCCGCTCCCGCCGGGACTCCAGGACGCTGCTGATCACCGCGGCGACGATGAACAGCAGACCGGTCAGCCCGGTCACGTACTCGCTGATGTGGAACCGCAGCTCGAGGATCATGATCGCGGCCAGGAAGCCGATGGCCCACATGGCGCCGTGCTCGAGGTAGCGGTACTCGTCGAGGGTGCCCTTGTCGACCATGTAGATGGTCAGCGACCGCACCCAGAAGGCGCCGATGCCCAGGCCCAGCGCGATGATGAAGATGTCGCTGCTGATGGCGAACGCGCCGATCACGCCGTCGAAGGAGAACGACGCGTCGAGCACCTCGAGGTAGAGGAACGCCGCCGCACCGGCGCCGGCCACCGCCTTCGTCGCCGTGCCGGCCGCGCTGCCGCCGCCCGTCGACCCCCCGGTCGCGGTCACGTCGTCGTCGTCGTCCTCCTCCGGGGCCTCCATGAGCTCGTTGAGGCCGCCGATGAGCAGGTAGGTGAACAGGCCGGCGATGCCGGAGACCAGCACGGTGGCGTACTTGTCGTCGTCGGCGATCTGCGACCCGACGTAGATGACCGCCAGGGCGATGACGACAGCGAGGTAGGGCAGCTTGCCGGCCTTGGCCAGCGGTCGCTCCAGCCACGACAGCCAGTGGATCTCCCGGTCCTCGTCGAAGAGGAAGTTCAGGAAGATCATCAGCAGGAAGATCCCGCCGAAGGTGTAGATCGCCTCGGCCGCGGCCTCGACGTTCTCGCCGTAGGCCTGCTGGTCGGTGAGCGCCAGGTCCCAGACCTCGGGGATCGACAGGCCCGCGGTGACCGACACCAGCACGATCGGCAGCAGCAGGCGCATCCCGAACACGGCGATGAAGATGCCGACGTAGAGGAAGAGCTTGCGCCACAGCGGGCTCATCCGGCGCAGCACCTTGGCGTTGACCACGGCGTTGTCGAAGGAGAGGCAGACCTCGAGCACGCCGAGGACGGCGACGGCGAGGAGTGCGGCCGGTCCGCCGAAGAACACGGCGGTCACCAGCGCGGCCACCGTCAGGAAGACGGAGAAGCCGAAGTAGCGGAGCATCAGGTTCCTTTCCGACGCCTGACCGGCGGGCGGCGACGAGTGCGGCACGGAGAGCACCGGGCCGGGTCGACCGGCAGACGGGTCCGAGGGTGTCCAACGTGCCCGCACCGGCGGACGTTCCCGCCACGGCCCTCCCGGGCGGGTGACCACGGCCACGCCCGCGGGAGGGCGGGGCCGCGACGTGGTAGGCACGACGCCGGGGCGCGGGCGCGCCGGCGGCACGGAGGGAGACGGTCGTGGGCGGGCTCGGTGGGAACCCCGCTCCCCGCTGGTGGCGGCGCGACCGGGAGACGGGGCAGCGCGAGGCGGTGGCGGCGCGCGAGGCCGCCGCGGCGGCGATGCTCGAACTGGACGCGGCGCTGGCCGACCTGCCCGACGCGGTCGCCGCGGCCGAGGAGGCCGGCGCGAGTGCCGGCGGGCGGGGCCTGCGCGGCCCCGCCGTCCCCGCGTCGCTGGCCCGCGACTGGCACGACCTGTCGACGCACGCCGACGCCGTCATCGGTTCCTACCTGCAGGCCGTCGCCGAGCACGACGACGTCGGCGAGCCCGGCCGCGCCCGCGCCGCGACGCGGGAGCTGGGCGCCGCGGCGACCGCGCTGCGCGGCGTCCTCGACCAGGTGCGGCGCTTCCGGGAGCAGTACGGCGAGGTGCTCGCCGCCGCCGCCCGCGTGCGCGCCGGCGCCCGGACGGCGGTGTCCGCCGCGTCCGCCGCGATCGCCGCCGCCCGGGCGGCGCTGGCCGGCGCCTCCTCCGCCGACCTCACCGACCCGGGGGTGCCGGCCCTGCTCGACGACGCCGCCGCCGCGCTGGCCGGCGCCGAGACCGCCCTGGCGCAGCGCCGGGCCGCCGACGCCGTCGCCGCGGCCGAGCGGGCCCGCCGGGGGGCCGACGCCGCCGCCGACCGGCTCCACCGGCTGCCCGAGCGGGCCGCCGAGGTGCGCCGGGGCGCCGCGTCGGTGCGCACCCGCCGGGAGGCGCTGGGCACGCGGCACGAGCGGCTGGCGCCGGTGATGAGCGAGCTGCGGCGGCGCTACCCGCTGTCGGCGTGGGCCGACGTCGAGCGGGCCCCGCAGCGGGCGGCCGGGGCGCTCGCGGAGGCCGACGCGGCGCTCGCCGCGCTGGAGGCGGCGCTGGCCGCGCCCGTCCTCGACGTGCCGGAGGCGGCCGCGCAGCTGGCCCGGGTCCGCGCGGCGGCCGGCCGGGTCGACGACGAGGTGCGCGCGGCGACCGGGCGGCTGGCGCGGCTGGACGCCGTCCGGGCCGATCCGGGGTCGCTGCTGGCCGGGGTGCAGCGCGGCGTCGTCGACGCGCGGCGGTTCCTCGCCGGGCTGCCCGAGGAGCGGGCCCGCCGCTACCGCCGGACCTTCGAGGACCTCGCCCGCCGGCTGCCCGCGCTGGAGGCGGCGGCCCGCGGCGACCGGCCGGACTGGGGTGCGGTGCTGCGCGAGGCGGAGTCGATCGAGCAGGGCCTGGCCGGGCTGGTGCGCACCGCCCGGGCGGAGTAGCGGCTCACGCGCCGCGGGACTCGGCCACCCGCCGCATCCAGTAGCGGAACCAGTCCCGGCCGTAGGGCACGTACACCCGGGTCGGGACGCCGCGGCGCCGGAGGTCGGCGAGGACGTCGGGCCGCACGCCGAGCAGCTGCTCGACGGTCCCCGCCCCGTCGAGCAGGAGCAGCGCCTCGCGCAGCCGCCCGTCGTGGGTGGCCATCGACCACGCCGCCCGCCGGCCGGCGAGGTGCGCGCCCAGCCGCAGGTAGGCGACGTCGGTGGGCTCGCCGTACGGGTGCGTCCCGGACCGCTCGACGTAGGCGCCCTTGACCAGCCGCACGTGGACGCCGGCGTCGACGAGGGCGTCGACGTCGCCGGGCGAGCGCAGCAGGTTGGCCTGCACGGTGGCGCCCAGCCGGTCGGCGAGCCCGCGGCCGGCGACGTCGAGGACGCAGGCCCGCACCGCGCCGGTCCGGGCGGCGTCCTCGGCGCCCACCTGCACCCGCCGGCCCGGCGGCAGGGCGGCCGCGACGGCGGCGAGCCGGTCGGCGGTGCCGGCGGGGTCGACGTCGAGCGCCAGGTGGGTCAGGTCGACCGACAGCCAGGCGTCGGCCGGGGGCGGCGGCAGCGCGGCGGCCAGGGAGCGGTACTGCTCGACGACGTCGGCCGCCGTGCCGACGTCGGTCACCCACTCGCCGAAGAGGTCGATGCTGACCCCGTGCCCCGCGGCGAGCAGCCGGCCGGCGACGGCCAGTGCCTCGCCGCTGTCGCGGCCGGCCACGTAGCGGGCGGCCGCCCGTCGGCTGAGCTCCTCCCCGCCCGGCAGGGCGCGCACCGCGCGCTCGAACCGCCCGCTCGTCGCCAGCCGGAAGAGCACCGCGCGGTCGAGGCCCACGCCGGTCACCCTGCCAGAGGTCTCAGGCCCGCTCGAGCAGCCAGCGGACGATCTCCTCCCCCGCCGCCGCGCCGGTGGCCGCGGTGACCGCCACCCGGCTGCCGGTCCAGCCCTGCTCGTGCAGCTCGCCGTGCGCGGGCCGGACGGCGGCGTCGGCGGCGAGCAGCATCGGCGCGTCGAGCAGGCTGTCGCCGGCGCACAGCAGGCGCGGCGCGTGCCCCTCCCCCGCCAGCAGCCGGCGCAGCCGCAGCAGGCCGCCGGCCTTCGACAGCCCGGCGGGGACGACGTAGACCTTGCGGCCCTGCATGCTCAGCGTGGCGCCCGCGGCGCGGGCGGCGGTGGTGGTGGCGGCCAGCCAGTCCGCCGGGATGCCGTCGCGGGTGTGCGCGACGAGGTAGCCGAACAGGCCCTCGGCCGAGCGCACGGTGCGCACCCACGGCTGGCCGGCCACCGCCTCCAGCGGGGCGAGCAGCTCCGCCAGCGGCGCCGCCTGCGCCGCGGTGGCCGCCGCCCAGGCATCCCAGTCGGGGTCGCGGACGCCGTCGGCGAGGAGCACGCCGCCGTTGCCGCACAGCGCGTAGCGGGGCACCAGCGGCAGCCGCACCCGCTCGTACTGGGCGGCGGTGCGGGTGGTCACCGGCACGACGAGGGCGCGACGGCCGAGCTCGGCCAGCAGCTCCCACGACGCCGGGGTCGCGTGGCTGAGCGGGGCGCCGTCGAGGTGCTCGACCACGGCCAGCCCGTCGGTGCCGCCTGCCGCGGACGCGGAGTAGATGAGCGTGCGGTCGAGGTCGACGGCGGCGAGGGTGGCCGGGAGGACGGCGGTCACCGGGTCACCGGCCGGATCAGCCCGACGCAGGAGTAGGGCAGGTCGGGCACCTCCACCAGCGGCACCCCGCGGGCCCGCGCGAGGGCGACGACGTGCCGCAGGTCGGCGGCGCGGTCGGGCCGGACCAGCACCTGCCAGGGCACGCGGCGCAGCAGCACCCGGGTGGTCTCCCCCACCCCGGGCTTGACCAGGTTGACGTCGGCGATGCCGTGGTCGGCGGCGATCCGCTCCACCGCCGCCCAGCCGGCCCAGGTCGGCCGGCGGTGCGCGGCGGGGACGTCGTCGGCCGGGGCGGTGGACGGGAAGGCGGCGGCGACGGTGTCGACGAACAGCGCGGAGACGTCGGAGGCGGCGAGCTCGGCGTAGTACTTCGCGCCGTGGAACATGCCGGGGCCGATGAGGTCCGCGCGCAGCACCGTCCGGGACACCAGCCCGGACACCGTGCTGTTGAGGCAGGCGCTCGGGATGAGGAAGTCGTCGCGGGTGCCGTACAGCTCGGTGCAGACGCCGGGGTCGGCGAGCACGGCGAGCCGGTCGTCGAGGGCGGCGTCCTCCGGGTGCGCCGCGACCCAGCCGGCGACCGCCTCGGTCAGCTGCCGCTGGATGGCGCCCTTGCCGGTCCACCCGTCGACGAAGCGCAGCGCGCCGGCGGGGTGGCGGGCGAGCACGTGCGCCATCGCCACCTCGTCGATGCCGCGGCCGCGGATGATCGAGACGGTGTAGTGCGGCACGTCGATGCCGCGCGAGACGCGGTACCAGCGGCGCAGCAGCACCCCGATCGGGGTGCCGGCGCGGGCCAGCGAGACCAGCACCGGCCGGTGCCCGGCCGCGGCCGCGGCGTCCCACACCAGTTCCCCGACCCGGGCGACGGCGTCGGCGAGCCGGCCGGCGGACTGCTCGAGCGCGGTGGTGAACAGCGCGAGGTAGGCGTCGTCGGGCTGGTACTCGACCGGCAGCATCTCCGAGTAGTGGGTGCCCGACTGGATGGCCTCCTCGCGGTCCTCGGTGCCGCGCTCGAGCGCCACGCCGGACAGGTCGGTGAGCAGCCAGGTGACGTCCTCGGCCGGGTAGGAGCCGAACCGTCCCGGGACGGCGGGGGCCGGCGGGGGCTGCAGCGCGGTCACGGGGCCGGCTCCGGCAGCGGCGAGGACAGCGGGACCGGGACGACGTGCACGGCGCGGGCGGCGAAGGGGCGCAGCGCCTGCGCCAGCGGCGCGGCGTCGGCGGGCGGGGCGTCGACGACGACCACGACGTCGTCGGCGCGCAGGTCCGACCAGCGGCCGTGCGCCGGGACGGCGGCGGGGTCGGCGAGGTTGTGCACCCGCGAGGTGCGGGACGGCTCGTCGGGTGCGGGGAAGGACAGGCTGCGGCGCAGGGCGTAGCCGGGGTCGTCGGCGGCGTGCACGGGGCTCCGGGTGGTCGACTGGGTGGTGACGGGGACGCCCGCCGGTCGCCCGGCGAGGGCGGCGGCGAGCACGGTGGGCGCGTACATCAGCTCCTCGGTGCCGAGCACGAGGACGCCGCGGCTGCCGGCCAGCGCCGGCGCGAGGGCGGCGGCCGCCGCGCCGGCGGCCGCGTGCAGCCGGGCGGTGCCGGCGGCGGTCAGCCCGTGGCGGGCGGTGGTCGGCGCGCCGGCCGGCCACAGGCCCTCGTGCACCCGCACCGCGCCGGGCGCGCCGGCCGGCAGCGGCGCCGGGCCGGGCAGCGCGGCGCGGGCGGCCGCGGCGCGCGCCAGGACGTCGTCGGGGAGGGTGAGCGCGGTGGTGAGGACGGCGGCGACGTCGACCCGCACGCCGAGCGCGGCGGCCCGCTCGGCGAACGCGGCCCGCGCGGCCGGTGGGCGGGCGTCGAGCAGCGTGCCGATCACGTAGCGCTCGCGCGGCCAGCGGGCGTGCAGCTCGGCGACGGTGTTGAGCGCGGTGCGCCCGCTGGTCAGCTCGTCGTCGACCAGCACCAGCGGGCCCGGCGCGCCGAGGGTCACCGGGCCGGCCGGCTGCAGGGCGTGGGCGACGGCGTGGGAGTGCTCCTCCTCGAACGCCGCCGCCACCGGCACGCCCGGGTGCACCCGCCGCGTGGTCGACAGCGCGGCCGCACCGAGCCGCGCGGCGGCGGCGTGCCCGAGCCCGGTGGCGGTCTCGCAGTAGCCGACGACCAGGCCGGGCACCTCCCCGCCCAGGACGGCGGCCACGGCGTCGCCGACGGCGTGCCCGGCACCCAGGACCTCGGCCGGGGCGACCGGCACGTGCTTGCCGAGGACGCGGGAGACGACGAGGTGGGCCCGGCGCGGGTTGTCCCGCAGCGCCAGGCCGCACAGCGCGGCGAAGCGGCCGGGGTCGGACACCCCGACGTCGAGCAGCGCGGAGACGGTGCCGGCGAGACCCGCCGGGGTGAGCGTGGCCGTCACCCGCGGCGGACCTCGTTCGCGGCGAAGACCTCGGCGACCCGGCGCTCGCCGGCCGACAGCAGGTCGACCAGCGCCGCCTCGTCGGCGACCACGCCGTAGACCGCGGCGCGGCGGCTGATCAGCTCCGCCCACAGCGCGTGCGGGCCGATCTCGTTCATCCGGCCGTTGCCGGATCCCGCGATGCCGCCCTGCCCGCGGGCGGTGAGGATCTCCAGGGCGTCGTCGTACTCGGTGCGCGAGACGGTGAGCAGCGCGTTGACCACCGAGACGTGCGCCGGGTGGATGACGGTCTTGCCGAGCACCCCGTTGGCCTTGTCGAGGGCGACCTCGCGCACCAGGCCGTCGAGGTCGCCGGCGATCATCCGCTGCCGCAGCCGGCCCTCGTGCTGCTCGGTGAACGGCGACTGGCGCAGCTGCGGCTTGAACAGCCGGGGGCCGGGGATGTGCTCCCACACCGCCCCGGTGACCACGTGCTCGCCGCCGCGGGTGAACCGGTTGACCACGTCGGCCAGGCAGTCCCGGACGACGGCGACGTCCCAGATCGTGGTGTCGCGGTCGCGGCGCAGGCCGAACAGCCCGGACAGGTCGGTGCCGCCCACCCGCAGGCACAGCACCTGCTCGCGGTGGGCGTCGAGGACCTCGGCGAGCGCGGCCAGCGCCTCCGCGCGGGTCTCCCGCCACGCGAGGTCGGGCGTCTCGAGGATGGGCATGCCGTACAGCGGGTGCCCGGTGGCCGCGCTCACCTCGGCGATGGCCTCGAGCATCGGCCCGAGGGTCGCGCCGGTGGCCTTCGGCAGGCTGAAGCCGGCCAGCCGCGCCAGCGCCGGCCCCGCGCCGACGGCGATCGAGCGGATCTGCTCGGGCGTGCGCACCCGCACGAACACCAGCGGCAGCGGCGCCGGGTCCCCCTCGGTGACCCGGCGGTCGATCCGGTGCAGCGCGGCGACGACGTTGGCCTCGGCCTCCCCCACCGCGGCGTGCGGGATGGCGTCCTCGAGGCACCACACGGTGCTGGTGGCGCCGGCGGCGGCGGCCCGGGCGGCGTCGGCGTCCAGCGACGGCCGGGTGCCCGGGCTGTAGAGCGTCGCGCCGAGGGCGAGGGCGAGCATGGCGCGCGGCGTGGCCGGGCCGATCTCCCCCGGCGGGACGGCGAAGAGCCGCTCCCGCTCGTCGTCGGTCAGGTAGGCGAAGTGGCGCACGGGTCGATCCCTCTCACCCTCTGCTGGATGTGGGCTGGCGGCGGCCGGGCGGCCGGGATGGTCTCGGGCGGGTGCGGGGTCAGGGACGCAGCAGGCCCTGGGCCCGCGCCCGCTGCAGCCAGCCGGGGTACTCGGTCATCAGCCGGTCGAACAGCGCGTCGTCGCCGATCGGCCGGCGGCCCATCAGGTCGTCCTGGTCGACGGCGAAGAAGTCGGCGTTGTCGGTGAACCGGCCCTCGAGGTCGTCGAGCCGCTGCAGGTAGGAGAACTGCCGCTCCGGGCCGATGCCCATGAACTGCCAGAACACCGGCTCGTAGGACGCCGCGCGGATCTGCCGGGTGGCCACCGCCTTGTCACTCGGCGCCCCGTCGGTCAGGAACATGACGTAGACGGGCACCTGCGCCGGCTGCGGCTCGGCGCGCTCGCGGCTGTCGCCGAAGTAGGCCTGCCGGACGGCGGCCATCGCGGCGCCGTAGCGGGTGTCGTACTCCAGCGGGTACCGGTGGGTGAGCTCGGCGATGTACTGCTGGTGGCCCTCCAGCCGCAGTCCCGGCTCGGGCCGGTGCACGTCCTTGCCGAAGAGGAACACGTCGACGACGCCGTCGTCGTCGAAGCGCAGCCCCAGCGCGAGCACCCGCTCGGCCAGCCGCTGCACGGCGCCGGCGCGGTACAGCGCGGCCATCGAGCCGGAGATGTCGAGGACCAGCGCGACGCGGGCGGTGTGCTCGCCCAGACCGCGCTTCTCCAGGCTGACGCCGGCGGTCTTGACCAGGCTGAGCAGCTGCGGCGCCTGCGTCGACAGCTTCTTCTCCAGGTCGACCAGCCGGCGCTTCTCCGT
Source organism: Geodermatophilus sp. SYSU D00814 (assembly GCF_054050055.1). Classification (NCBI taxonomy): domain Bacteria; kingdom Bacillati; phylum Actinomycetota; class Actinomycetes; order Geodermatophilales; family Geodermatophilaceae; genus Geodermatophilus; species Geodermatophilus sp. SYSU D00814. Next base: position 13,303 of record NZ_JBJGYP010000003.1, on the reverse strand, counting down.
GCTGACCGGGGGCGCCGCGGACGGGGCGGGGGCGGCGGAGGCCGGCGGTGCCGCGGCGGCGGGCTCGTCGTCGACGCTGACGCCGACGTCGGTGGCCATGGCCGCCAGACCGCCGGTGTAGCCCTGCCCGACGGCGCGCACCTTCCACTCGCCGCCGCGGCGGTAGACCTCGGCGAAGACCAGGGCGGTCTCCGGCCCGGCGCCCAGCTCGCAGCGCACGGCGGCCGGGGCGCCGCCGTCGGGGGCCACCTCGACGGCGAGGCCGGTGAGCGCGCCGAAGGTGCCCGCGCCGTCGAGGGAGGCGCCGATGACGACCTTCTCCACGTCGGCGGGCAGCGCGGCGGGGTCGATGCGGACCTGGTCGACGGTCCCGCCGCCGCGGGTGGACTTGCCGAGGTGGCGCACCGCGCCGCCGGCGCCGGACGGCTGGTTGTAGAAGACGAAGTCGTCGTCGCTGCGGACCCGGCCGGCACCGGTGGTGAGGAACGCCGAGAGGTCGGCGTCGACGCCGGGCGCCGGGTTCCAGGTGAGGGTGACGACGACGGGACCGCTCAGGCCGGCCTGGGCCAGGCCGACGTTGCCGCCGCGGGTGAGGACGTGGACCACGCTGCTGCCGCTCAGCCGGAGGAGCGGGCGGTGCGCGGGTGGGCAGCGGGCACGTCGACGGGCATGGCGGGATCGGACCTCCGGTCTCGGGCGGGTGCGGGAGCGCGCGGACAGTACGTCGGGTGGGCCCGGAACGGGAGGGATCGGCGCGCGGGGCGGCACCGGGCCCGGACGGGTGCCGTCCGGGCCCGGTGGGGGTCAGCCGACGTTGACGCCGAAGTCCTGGGCGATGCCGCGCAGGCCCGAGGCGTAGCCCTGGCCGACGGCGCGGAACTTCCAGTCGGCGCCGTTGCGGTAGAGCTCACCGAAGACCATCGCGGTCTCGACCGAGGCGTCCTCGGTGAGGTCGTAGCGGGCGATCTCCTGGCTGTTGGCCTGGTTGACGATGCGGATGAACGCGTTGCGCACCGCGCCGAAGTTCTGCTTGCGGTTGTCCGCGTCGTAGATCGACACCGGGAAGACGATCTTGTCGACCGTCGGCGGCACGCCCGCGAGGTTCACCTGGATGACCTCGTCGTCGCCCTCGCCCTGGCCGGTGAGGTTGTCACCGACGTGGACGACCGAGCCGTCGGGGCTGCGGAGGTTGTTGAAGAAGACGAAGCCCGAGTCGTCGGGGGTGACCCTGCCGCCGGCGTCGAGCATGATCGCCGACGCGTCGAGGTCGAAGTCGCCCCCGGAGAACGTGTTGACGTCCCAGCCGAGGCCCACGTTGACCGCGGTCAGGCCCGGCGCCTCCTTGGTCAGCGAGACGTTCCCGCCCTTGGAGAGGCTGACACCCATCTGTTGGACTCCCATGTCTGTCGGGTCGCGCAGCGGCGGTCGCCGCTGGCGAGCACGCCGGACGAGCCGGCGTCACCGGCGGGTGCGCAGGCGCGGGCGCCCGGCGCTGTCCCCCGGTCCCGCTGCGCCGGGTGCCGGTCGGGCACCCAGCGGAGCGGACGTGTTCCGGATACTGCCGCACGGTCACCGGGAGCAACAGGTGCCGTGACGCGGACGGGTTCCCGCCCGCGCGGCCCCTGCCCGGCCCGGTCAGGCCGGTGGCGCCGGCCGCGCGGGGCGCGGCTGCTCCTCGCCCTGGCGCTCGGCGGTCGGGACGCCGGTCTCGCCGGCCACCGCGGCCGCGCCCCGGCCGACGGTGCCCTGCGCGGCGGCCTCCCGGGCGTCGCGGCGGCTGCGGGCGAGGCTCGCGACCGTGGTGATGAACAGGGTCACCACGATGACCGTGAGCGACAGCCAGGTGGGCACCTCGGGGATCGCGGTGACGTGCTCGCCGCCGTTGATGAACGGCAGCTCGTTCTCGTGCAGCGCGTGGATGAGCAGCTTGATCCCGATGAAGCCGAGGATGACCGCCAGGCCGTAGTGCAGGAAGACCAGCCGGTCGAGCAGGCCGTCGATGAGGAAGAAGAGCTGGCGCAGGCCCAGCAGGCTGAAGGCGTTGGCGGCGAAGACCAGGTAGGTCTCCGTGGTCAGGCCGAAGATGGCCGGGATCGAGTCGACGGCGAAGAGGATGTCGGCGCTGCCGATGGCGACCAGCGCGATGGCCAGCGGGGTGATGTACCGCCGGCCGTCGATCTTCGTGGTCAGCCGGTCGGAGTGGTACTCCTGCGTCGTCGGCACGATCTTGCGGGTGAGCCGCAGGAACGCGTTCTCCTTGAACTCGTCGTCGTCGTGGCCGCTGGCCCGGGCCTGCGCGACGGCGGTGTAGATCAGGAACGCGCCGAACAGGTAGAAGACCCAGCTGAAGTTCTCGATGGCCGCCGCGCCGAGGAAGATGAACACCGTCCGCAGCACCAGGGCGAAGGCGATGCCGAACAGCAGCACCTTCTGCTGCAGCTCCCGCGGCACCGCGAAGCTGGCCATGATCAGGACGAAGACGAACAGGTTGTCCACCGAGAGGCTCTTCTCGGTGATGTAGCCGGCGAAGTACTCACCGCCGAACGTCCCGCCGGCGAAGACCCACACCAGGATCCCGAAGACGACGGCCAGCGCGACGTAGATCGCCGACCAGGTCGCCGACTCGCGCAGCGTCGGGGCGTGCGGTGTGCGCACGTGGCCGACGAAGTCGAACGCGATCATCGCCACGATCGCGGCGACGGTGATCCCCCACACCCAGAGTGGGACGTCCATCAGGCGGTACCTCCGGTCCACTGGCAGCTGTCAGCACCGGAGGTCTCTCCCGCCGACCGTTACCGGCCGGCCGATGGCGCCGGGGCGTTGCTGCCCGTGCTGACGACACCACCGCGTCGGGATACTCCCCTCCACGCGGGACCCCGGCCCGCGCGGGAGCGCCGCACGGGAGGGTCCGCAACTGCCAACGGCCGGTGCCCCGTGCCGGGTTCCCGGCCCGAGCGGACGGTCGCGTCCGCTCGGGCCGGCTCAGGCGTGGGCGGCGTCGAGCTGGCGCAGCTCCTTCTTCAGCTCGGCCAGCTCGTCGCGCAACCGGGCGGCCACCTCGAACTGCAGCTCGCGGGCGGCGGCCAGCATCTGCTCGTTCATCTGGGTGATCAGGTCGGCCAGCTCGGCCCGGGGCAGGCCCGCGACGTCGATCGCCCCGGCCTTCCCCTTGGTCTTCGACGACAGGCCGGGCACCGGCGCCTTGCCGCGGGACTGCTGCCGGCCCGAGCCCCCGACCAGTTCCGCGCCGCCGTCCTCGGCCTCGCGGTAGATGCCGTCGAGGATGTCGACGATCTTCTTCCGGAGGGGCTGCGGGTCGATGCCGCGCTCCTGGTTGTAGGCGATCTGCTTCTCGCGGCGCCGGTTGGTCTCCTCGATCGCCAGGGCCATCGACGGCGTCACGGTGTCGGCGTACATGTGCACCTGCCCCGACACGTTGCGGGCCGCGCGGCCGATCGTCTGGATCAGCGAGGTGCCCGAGCGCAGGAAGCCCTCCTTGTCGGCGTCGAGGATCGCCACCAGCGACACCTCGGGCAGGTCGAGGCCCTCGCGCAGCAGGTTGATGCCGACCAGGACGTCGTACTCGCCCTGCCGCAGCTCGCGCAGCAGCTCCACCCGGCGCAGGGTGTCGACCTCGGAGTGCAGGTAGCGCACCTTGATGCCGAGCTCGAGCAGGTAGTCGGTGAGGTCCTCGGCCATCTTCTTGGTCAGCGTGGTGACCAGGACCCGCTCGTCCTTCTCGGTGCGCACCCGGATCTCGTGCACCAGGTCGTCGATCTGGCCCTTGGTGGGCTTGACCACGACCTCCGGGTCGACCAGGCCGGTCGGCCGGATGACCTGCTCGACGACGTCGCCCTGCACCCGGCCGAGCTCGTAGGGCCCCGGCGTCGCCGACAGGTACACCGTCTGCCCGATCCGGTCGGTGAACTCCTCCCACTTCAGCGGGCGGTTGTCCATCGCCGAGGGCAGCCGGAAGCCGTGCTCGACCAGCGTCCGCTTGCGGCTCATGTCGCCCTCGTACATGCCGCCGATCTGCGGGACGGTGACGTGCGACTCGTCGATGACGAGCAGGAAGTCGTCGGGGAAGTAGTCGATGAGACACGCGCCGGCGCTGCCCGGCGCGCGGCCGTCGATGTGCCGCGAGTAGTTCTCGATGCCGGAGCAGAAGCCGACCTGGCGCATCATCTCGATGTCGTAGGTGGTGCGCATGCGCAGCCGCTGGGCCTCCAGCAGCTTGCCCTGCCGCTCGAGCTCGGCCAGCCGCTGCTCGAGCTCGGCCTCGATGGAGGCGATGGCGCGCTCCATGCGCTGGGGACCGGCGACGTAGTGGGTGGCCGGGAAGACGAACAGCTCCTCGACCTCGCGGACCACCTCGCCGGTGAGCGGGTGGAGGTAGTAGAGCCGCTCCACCTCGTCGCCGAACATCTCGATCCGGACCGCGAGCTCCTCGTAGACCGGGAAGACCTCGATCGTGTCGCCGCGCACCCGGAACGTGCCGCGGGTGAAGGACAGGTCGTTGCGGGTGTACTGCTCCTCGACCAGCGTGCGCAGCAGCTCGTCGCGCTCGCGCTCCTCCCCCACCGAGATCCGCAGCGCCCGGTCGACGTACTCCTGCGGGGTGCCCAGGCCGTAGATGCAGGAGACCGTGGCGACCACGACGACGTCGCGCCGGGTGAGCAGCGCCTGGGTGGCCGAGTGCCGCAGCCGCTCGACCTCGTCGTTGACCGAGGAGTCCTTCTCGATGTAGGTGTCGGTCTGCGGGACGTAGGCCTCGGGCTGGTAGTAGTCGTAGTAGGAGACGAAGTACTCGACGGCGTTGTCCGGCAGCAGCTCGCGGAACTCGTTGGCCAGCTGCGCGGCGAGGGTCTTGTTCGGCGCCATCACCAGGGTGGGGCGCTGCACCTGCTCGACGAGCCAGGCCGTGGTGGCCGACTTGCCGGTACCGGTGGCGCCGAGGAGCACGGAGTCCGTCTCGCCGGCCTTCACCCGCCGGGCGAGGGCCTCGATCGCGGCGGGCTGGTCACCCGAGGGCTGGAACTCGCTGACGACGCGGAAGCGCCCCTGGGTGGGCCGGATGTCGGTGGTCGCGCGCACGAGGACGACGGTACGACCGACCGGCGACAGAAACCGGTGTGGTCCGGGCGGCCCGCTGCGACGGGCGGGACGGACGGGACGTGCCGGGTTGACCGGGAGAGGCCTCGGTGCTCGTGCCGGTGCGGCGGGCCCGCTAGCGTGACGCCCCGCAGGAGCGCGCCCCGCCAGGGACCAGTGCCACCCGGACACCGGGCGAGGTCGGACCCGGGCAGCGCTCCCCCGGCCAGGGCCTCCGACGGCACCGCCGGACCTGCGCACGACGCCCCCCGCGGCCCCGGCCCGGGGGGCGTCGTCGTCCCCGGACGGCAGCGGCCGGGGCGTGACGTGCGCCGCGTCAGGTGTGGACCCGTCCGGATCGGGCAAGGGACCCGCGGGCACCGTGTGCCCAGACCCCCTGCCGACGGCCGCGGCGGGGGGCCGTCGCGCCCCGTGACCCCCGCAGGGGCGCCCACGCAGGAGGAAACACGTCCATGAACCAGGTGTGGCCCGGCACGGCCTATCCCCTCGGAGCCACGTTCGACGGCACGGGCACCAACTTCGCGATCTTCAGCGAGGTCGCCGAGAAGGTCGAGCTGTGCCTCTTCGACGACGACGGCACCGAGACCCGCATCCGGCTGCCCGAGATGGACGGCTACGTCTGGCACGCCTTCCTGCCCGGCATCCAGCCCGGGCAGCGCTACGGCTACCGCATCCACGGCCCGTACGACCCGCAGCAGGGACAGCGCTGCAACCCCACCAAGCTGCTGCTGGACCCCTACGCCAAGGCCATCGACGGCCAGATCGAGTGGGACCCGTCGGTGTTCGGCTACGACTTCGACAGCGGCGAGCGCAACGACGAGGACTCCGCGGCGCACATGCCGAAGTCCGTCGTCGTCAACCCCTACTTCGACTGGGGTGTCGACCGCCCCCCGAGGACGCCCTACCACAAGACCGTCATCTACGAGGCCCACGTCAAGGGCCTGACGATGACGCACCCCGACGTGCCCGAGGAGCTGCGCGGCACCTACGCCGGCATCGCGCACCCCGCCGTCGTCTCCCACCTGCAGGGCCTCGGCGTCACCGCCATCGAGCTCATGCCGGTGCACCAGTTCGTCCAGGACGACACGCTGCTGCAGAAGGGCCTGCGCAACTACTGGGGCTACAACACGATCGGCTTCTTCGCGCCGCACAACGAGTACGCCAGCAACACCGACAACGGCATGCAGGTGCAGGAGTTCAAGGGGATGGTCCGCACCCTGCACGAGGCGGGCATCGAGGTGATCCTCGACGTGGTCTACAACCACACCGCCGAGGGCAACCACCTGGGCCCCACGCTGTCGTTCAAGGGCATCGACAACCGCGCGTACTACCGGCTGGTCGAGGACGACCCGCAGTACTACATGGACTACACCGGCACCGGGAACACGCTCAACGCCCGCACCCCCCAGGCGCTGCAGCTGATCATGGACTCGCTGCGGTACTGGGTCACCGAGATGCACGTCGACGGGTTCCGCTTCGACCTGGCCTCGGCGCTGGCCCGCGAGCTGCACGACGTCGACCGGCTCTCGGCGTTCTTCGACCTGGTGCACCAGGACCCGGTGGTCAGCCAGGTGAAGCTGATCGCCGAGCCGTGGGACGTCGGCGAGGGCGGTTACCAGGTGGGCAACTTCCCCGCGCTCTGGACGGAGTGGAACGGCAAGTACCGCGACACCGTCCGCGACTTCTGGCGCGGCGAGGACGCCACGGTCGGCGAGTTCGCCAGCCGGATCACCGGGTCCTCCGACCTCTACCAGCACTCCGGCCGCCGGCCGATGGCGAGCATCAACTTCGTCACCGCGCACGACGGGTTCACCCTCACCGACCTGGTCTCCTACAACGAGAAGCACAACGAGGCCAACGGCGAGGGCAACAACGACGGCGAGAGCCACAACCGCAGCTGGAACTGCGGGGTCGAGGGCGACACCGTCGACAAGAAGGTGCTCACCCTGCGCGCCCGGCAGCGGCGCAACTTCCTGGCCACGCTGATGCTCAGCCAGGGCGTGCCGATGCTGCTGCACGGCGACGAGCTCGGCCGCACCCAACGCGGCAACAACAACGGCTACTGCCAGGACTCCCCGCTGACCTGGATCCACTGGGACGAGGTCGACGAGGGGCTGCTGGAGTTCACCAAGCTGGTCACCCGGCTGCGCGCCGAGCACCCGACCTTCCGCCGTCGTCGCTTCTTCCACGGCCGGCCGGTGCGCCGCCAGGCCGGCGCCCCGGTGCAGGACATCGCCTGGCTCACGCCGGGCGGTGACCTCATGACCGAGGACGACTGGGACGCCGGCTTCGCGAAGTCGATCGCGATGTACCTCAACGGGCACGGCATCCGGTCCACCGACGAGCGCGGTGAGGACGTCGTCGACGACCACTTCTACCTGGCGTTCAACGGCTCGCACGAGCCGATCGAGTTCACCGTGCCGGCCGAGGAGTACGCCGGGCTGTGGACGGTCCGCCTCGACACCGCCGAGATGGGCGAGGTCGAGCCGCGCGAGCTCAAGCCGGGCGAGACGATCACCGTGCAGGACCGCTCGATGGTCGTGCTCAGCGCCCCCCGCCGGTCGTGACCGCGGGTGAGCCGCTCGGCGCCGACCGGCGCCGGGACGTCCCGACGGCGACCTACCGGCTGCAGGTGACCGCCGACTCCACCCTCGACGACGCCGCGGCGGTGGCCGGCTACCTCGCCGACCTCGGGGTCAGCCACGCCTACTCCTCGCCGCTGCTGCGCGCGGCGGCGGGCAGCACGCACGGCTACGACACCGTCGACCACGCGCACGTCGACGAGGCGCGCGGCGGGCGGGCCGGCCTCGACCGGTTCGTCGCCGCGCTGCACGAGCACGGGCTGGGCCTGGTCCTCGACCTGGTGCCCAACCACATGGGCGTGGCCGACCCGGCCGAGGCCCCGTGGTGGTGGGACGTGCTGCGGCACGGCCGCGAGAGCGCCCACGCGTCGGCGTTCGACGTCGACTGGGACTTCGGCGGCGGGCGCATCCGGATCCCGGTGCTGGGGTCGGCCGACGACGTCGAGAAGCTCGAGGTCGTCGGCGGCGAGCTCCGCTACTACGACAACCGCTTCCCGATCGCGCCGGGGACGGAGGGCGGCAGCCCGCAGGAGGTGCACGACCGGCAGCACTACGAGCTGGTCGACTGGCGGCGGGCGGACACCGACCTCAACTACCGGCGGTTCTTCGCGATCAACACCCTCGCCGGGCTGCGGGTGGAGGACCCGGAGGTCTTCCGCGCCACCCACGAGCTGGTGCTGCGGCTGGTCGAGCAGGGCGCCGTCGACGGGCTGCGGATCGACCACCCCGACGGCCTCGCCGACCCGAAGGGGTACCTCGACCGGCTGGCCGAGGCCTCCGGCGGGCGGTGGACGGTCGTGGAGAAGATCCTCGAGCCCGGCGAGGACCTGCCGGAGAGCTGGCGGACCGACGGCACCACCGGCTACGACGCGCTGGCCGAGGTCGACGACGTCCTGGTCGACACGGCCGGCGAGGCGGCGCTGACCGCGCTGGACACCGAGCTGTCGGGCCGGCCGGTCGACTACGCGCGGCTGGTGCACGACTGCAAGCGCGAGGTGACCGACGGCAGCCTCGGCTCGGAGGTGGCCCGCCTGGTGCGGGTGATCGGCGAGCTGCCCGGCGTCGACGAGGCGACCGAGCGGGAGGCGCTGGCCGAGCTGCTGGCCACCTTCTCCGTCTACCGCACCTACCTGCCCGACGGCCGCGAGCACCTCGACGCCGCGGTGGCCGCCGTCCGGGACCGCCGTCCCGACCTGGTGGCGGCGGTCGACGCGCTGCACCCGGTGCTGGCGCGGGCCGGCACCGAGGCGGCCACCCGCTTCGAGCAGACCAGCGGCCCGGTCATGGCCAAGGGCGTGGAGGACAGCGCCTACTACCGGTGGGCCCGCTTCGTGGTGCTCAACGAGGTCGGCGGCGACCCCGCCCGCTTCGGCGTCACCGTCGAGGAGTTCCACGAGGCGCAGGCGCGGCGGCTGGCGGTCAAGCCGCGGTCGATGACCACGCTGACCACCCACGACACCAAGCGCAGCGAGGACACCCGCGCCCGGCTGGCCGTCCTCGCCGAGGTGCCCACCGAGTGGGCCGACCTGGTGCGCGGCTGGCTGTCGCGGCACCCGCTGCCCGACCGGCCGCTGGCGCACCTGGTGTGGCAGAACCTGGTCGGCGCGTGGCCGCTGTCGCGCGAGCGGGCGCACGCCTACGCCGAGAAGGCCGCCCGCGAGGCCGGGCTGTCGACGACGTGGACCGACGTCGACGAGGCCTTCGAGGCGCAGCTGCACGCGATGGTCGACGCCGCCTACGACGACCCGGCGACCACCGCCGAGATCGAGGCGTTCGTGGCCCGGATCGGGCCGGCCGGGCGGTCCAACGCGCTGGCGCAGAAGCTCGTGCAGCTGACGATGCCCGGCGTCCCCGACGTCTACCAGGGCACCGAGCTGGAGGACCGCTCGCTGGTCGACCCGGACAACCGCCGCCCGGTCGACTACGACGAGCGGCGGCGGCTGCTGGCCCGCCTCGACGACGGCTGGGTGCCCGGGGTCGACGACGCGGGCGCGGCCAAGCTGCTGGTCACCTCGCGGGCGCTGCGGCTGCGGCGGGACTCCCCGGAGCTGTTCGGCGGCTACACGCCGGTGCCCGCCCGCGGCAGCGCCGCGCCGCACGTCGTCGCGTTCGACCGGGGCGGCGCCGTGACGGTCGCGACCCGGCTGCCCGTGGCGCTGGCCGCGACCGGGTGGGGGGACACCACGCTGACCCTGCCCACCGGGGCCTGGCGCGACGTCCTCAGCGGCGCCCGGGTGGTGTCCGACGCCGACGGCGTCCCGCTGGCCGGCCTGCTCGACCGGCTGCCCGTCGCGCTGCTCGTCCGCGCCTGAGCCGGCCGTGGTCCCGGCGCGGCGCGCCGGGGCCACGGTTGGCCCGCGCCCGCCCGGGCACTGAGCACCGGTCCCACCCCAGCACCCCAGGAGGTCCCTGCATGCCCGCCGCCGAGTTCGCCGTCTGGGCGCCCGTACCGGAGCGGGTGCGCCTGCAGGTCGACGGCGCCGTGCACGACATGCGGCGCGACGCCGGCGGCTGGTGGCGCGCCGAGGTCGAGGCCGCGCCGGAGGCCGACTACGGCTACCTGCTCGGCGACGACGAGAAGGTGTACCCGGACCCGCGCTCGCGCCGGCAGCCCGACGGCGTCCACGGCCCGTCCCGCCGCTTCGACCCCGCGGCGTACCCGTGGGGCGACGGCGCCTGGACCGGGCGCCCGCTGGCCGGCGGCGTCGTCTACGAGATGCACGTCGGCACGTTCACGCCGGAGGGCACCCTCGACGCGGCGGTCGAGCGCCTGGACCACCTGGTCGACCTCGGCGTCGACTTCGTCGAGCTGCTGCCGGTCAACGGCTTCGACGGCACCCACAACTGGGGCTACGACGGCGTCCTCTGGTACACGGTGCAGGAGAGCTACGGCGGGCCGGCGGCCTACCAGCGCTTCGTCGACGCCTGCCACCGGCGCGGCCTCGGCGTGATCCAGGACGTCGTCTACAACCACCTCGGCCCGTCGGGCAACTACCTGCCGCTGTTCATGCCGGTCTTCAGCGAGGGCGGCCCCAACCCCTGGGGCTCCTCGATCAACCTGTCCGGGCCGGACTCCGACGAGGTGCGCCGCTACGTCCTGGACAACGCGCTGATGTGGCTGCGCGACATGCACGTCGACGGGCTGCGGCTCGACGCCGTCCACGCGCTGGTCGACGAGCGCGCCACGCACGTGCTCGAGGAGATGGCCCAGGAGGTCGACCGGCTGTCGGTGGCACTCGGCCGGCCGCTCACGCTGATCGCCGAGAGCGACCTCAACGACCCCCGCCTGGTCACCCCGCGCGCGGCCAACGGCACCGGCATCCACGCGCAGTGGAGCGACGACTTCCACCACGCGCTGCACGCGGTGCTCACCGGCGAGGGCCAGGGCTACTACGCCGACTTCGCCGAGGCCGGCCTCGCCGGGCTGGCCAAGACGCTGACCGGCGCGTACTTCCACGACGGCACGTGGTCGAGCTTCCGCCGCCGGTCCCACGGCCGGCCGGTCGACGCCGCCCGGCTGCCCGGCTGGAAGTTCCTCGGCTACCTGCAGGACCACGACCAGATCGGCAACCGCGCCATCGGCGACCGGGTGTCAGCGTCGCTGTCCCCCGGCCTGCTCGCCGTCGGCGCGACCCTGGTCCTCACCAGCCCGTTCACCCCGATGCTGTTCATGGGCGAGGAGTGGGGCGCCGCGACGCCGTGGCAGTTCTTCACCAGCCACACCGACCCGGACATCGGGCGGGCGACCGCCGAGGGGCGCAAGGGCGAGTTCGCCGAGCACGGCTGGGACGCCGACGAGGTGCCCGACCCGCAGGACCCCGAGACCTTCACCCGCTCGAAGCTGGACTGGTCGGAGGTCGAGCGCGAGCCGCACGCCACGCTGCTGGCGACCACCCGGGCGCTGCTGGCACTGCGGCGGGCGCAGCCGGAGCTGGTCAACCCCGACCTCACGGCGGTGGAGGTCGGCTGGGACGACGAGGACCGGCTGCTGGTGGTGCACCGCGGCCGGCTGCGGGTGGTGGCCAACCTGTCGGGCGAGCCGCGGGAGGTCGACCTCGACCGGCCCGCCACCGGCGTGCTGTTCGCCACCGCCGAGGAGCCGTCGCTGGACGGCGACACGGTGCGGCTGCCGGCCGAGAGCGCGGCCGTGCTCACGACCTGATGCGCCGGCTCTTCCCCGGGGCCGCCCCGGTCGACGACGACGCCGCGCTCGCCGAGGCCTACCGGCTGCCGCCGGGGCGGTCGGTGCGGGTGGACTTCGTCGTCTCCCTCGACGGCGCGATCTCCGTCGACGGGCGCAGCGCGGGGCTGGGGTCCCCGGGTGACCGGCGGGTGTTCCGGGTGCTGCGGGCGCTCGCCGACGCCGTGCTGGTCGGGCACGGCACCGCCGCGGCCGAGGGCTACCGGCCGGTGGCCGCCGACTCCGCGGTGGGGCGGCTGCGCGCCGGGCTCGGCCGGCCGGAGACCGCACCGGTCGTCGTCGTCTCCCGGCGGGCGTCGCTCGCGCCGGGCGACCGGCTGGCCGTCCCCTCCACGGTGCTGGTGACCTGCGCGGCCGCCGACCCCGGCCGCCGCGCCGCCCTGGCCGGCACCGGCGTGGACGTGCTCGTCTGCGGCGACGACGACGTCGACCTGCCCCTGGCGCTGGACCGGCTCGCCGACCGCGGGCTCGAGCAGCTGGTGTGCGAGGGCGGACCGTCGCTGCTGTCGGCGGCGCTGGACGCGGGCGTCGTCGACGAGCTCGACCTCACCGTCTCCCCCGCCCTCGTCGGCGGGCCGGCCCGGCTGCTCGACCGGGCGCTGCGCGACGTCGTCCGCCCCCGGCTGGTGCAGGTGCTCGAGGAGGACGGCGTCCTGTTCACCCGCTACGCGCTCGACCGGTAGCCGGCCCGCTCAGCCGACCAGGCGGACGGCGCCCCCGTACCCGGCCAGGCGGGTGTCCGCGGTCAGCAGCACCGCACCCTCGGCGACGGCCTGGGCGACCAGCAGCCGGTCGAAGGGGTCGCGGTGCAGGTCGGGGAGGTGCTCGACGGCGGCGGCGTGCTCGGCGGTGACCGGCAGGTGGTCCAGCGCCAGCTCCGCGGCCACCCGGCGCGTCCAGGTGCGGACGTCGGACCCGAGGGTCAGCTTGCCGAGGCCCTGCTTGATCGCCAGCTCCCAGACGCAGACTGCCGAGATCAGCCGGCGCTCGGCCCCGGCGACCAGATCCGTGGCGGCACCGAGACGCTCAGGGGTCGTGGCGGCCCAGACGAGGACGTGGGTGTCGAGCAGGACCCTCACTCGTTCCCCTCGAAGGCCCGCTGCAGGTCCTCCGGCAGCTCGTCGAAGTCGTCGGCGATCCACACGTTGCCCCGGTCGAAGCCGAAGTTGGGAGTCCGGCGCGCCGGAGCCACCAGGCGGGCGACCACGCGCCCGCGGTTGGTGATCTCGACCTCCTCACCGGCCGCGACCCGCTCGAGCAGCCGGGACAGGTGCGTCTTCGCCTCGTGCACGCCGACCGACACCGTCATGCCAGCTAGTCTACTGAGCTGGTCATCTCGTCGCGGTCGTCGCCGGCGTGTGCGCCCGCGCCGCGGTCCGGGGGCCCGTTCGCGGCGCCGGCGCACACG